>VGSE01000069.1 GCA_016875135.1 Deltaproteobacteria bacterium | reverse complement strand
AAATTAGATCGTGAACGCGACGCCAACGAGCTCTTGAAGACCATTCATCTTCAAAGTGCCGCCAAGCGCCGTATATAGCGCGTTGACGGATAAGCAGCATAAAAGCCCATTTCTTATTGAGTTATAATGGCCGTAAATAAAGTTATAGCGAGTAAACAGCGATTTAATGGGCCCTCCCGGGGCTAGCTTCGCCGCCGCGAGTCTCTATACGGCCCCCACATTAGGGCGAAGACAGTCCAAAAGCCAACGTGTTTTCTAAGCATCGGCGAGTACTCACTTTCTTAAATTGACTGCTAACTTTTCGGACTAAATGCTCCTGTCTCTTACCCTTTATTTGTGAAGAAATTTTCAAATTCAAATCACAATTTATAAGTTAAAAAGCGAGTCTTCCTTACCGATAGCGCCTAAGACATGAAAGCCAAAATTGCCTTTTTAATCGTTTCTATCTTTATCCGCTGCACGCTCTACGGGGCCACCAAGCCTTGTGCTTCGCACGGAGGGCCGGTTCGTAGAGGTGAGGGAAGCGGCATCTGTACTGGGAACTACCACACCAGTTTGCATCTGGTATCCGTGGGAGCGACACTCAATCACGATAGCCTGGGCAGCGCCGACGATGGGGGTTTTGGGAAAGGATTCCTATTGTCTTTAGAACAGTGGTTCACCCTGAATACTCCTACGACTGGAACACTTTACACTGGAAATGGTTCGGCTGTGAAATATAAGAAATCCGATAGCTCAGACATATGGTATGCATTGGACCCCACAGTGAGTGATCATACCTTAAAGGTCAACCCCACTTTGGTTACTGAAACGACCTTAAATGGGGCTACTTTCAACTACACTAAAGCTACTAATGGAAATTATCTAATTTCGAACTTTTCCGATCTGAATTCGAATTCGGCCGCGTTTGCCCGAGACGGAAGCGGGAGACTTAACTCAGTGTCTTATGATAATGGGCAGAGTCTTACATTTACTTATAGTGCAGGGCACGTTAGCAAAATTACTGATGTGGGCGGAAACAGTTACACACTGGGCTACGATACTGCCGGACATCTCACGGGTATCACATTTCCAGGCAATCGATTTGGGCGCTTAGACTATAATAATGACTTCATTGCCAAAATTACCACGCCGGAAGGGCGAGTGACTGAATTGCAATATGATGGGGCCGGAGATTTGGCCAAAGTAAAATGGCCCGAAGGAGATGTTTGTAATTTTTCCTATACAGCCAGTAGTGTCAATGCAGATTGTACTCACAGTGCGATCAATGAGAGTTTTGGAACTAAGGGCATTCTCTCTAGAACCATAGCGGGCGTCACTGAATCATGGGAGCGCGATGAGATTGGAAGAATTACTAAATATATTTCAGGGCTCGGTGAAGAGAGCAAGTTCTTTTATAACGATTCCTCGTTTAGAGTAGCTAAGCGCACAGATTCCGACGGAAACACAGAGGAATATACCTACAACAATTGGGGACGAGTGCTCTCCTCGACCATGACTGTTGGAAGCGGGAATATTCAGGAGCGCATGGCCTATAATGCCTTAAATCTGCCTGCAAAATTCACGAGAAATTCCCGCGAAACCGCTTTCACTTACGATTCTAAGGGAAACCTGACTTCAATCAAAGACTGGCTCGGCAATCAGGTGAATGCCACCTATAACTCCAAGGGACAAACTCTCTCGTTATCTGATGGAGTGCGGACCACTCGGTATGCGTATGATGCAATCGGGCACCTGAGTTCTATCACTTACCCGAATGGGCGAGTTACAAATTTGACAACTGATCAACTGGGAAGATTGACCCAACTCAACGCGCCAGACAGTGTCACTTATAATTATAGTTATGCAAGTACCCTCGATTTTCAATCTGCTGGAGTTGTCTACAATAAAGGGAGTAAGAAAGAAGAACTGAGCCAGACTTTTACCCGGTCCGCCGACGGAAGTTTCCAGAGTACCAGCCTTTGGTCCGTAAAGGGAAAAACTTTGATCAAGGAGTCGAATTATTTCGATTCTGAGGGACGTGCGATACGGACGGAGCGTAGTCAATGAGTGGGCTCAAAATAAAATTTTTAAAGCTGTGGTTCACGATGTGGGCGATGAGTTTTCTTCCCGCCGCCGCTTTTGCCGAGACGAGCGTCGTAGTGGCCGATGGATTGGGCTGTAATCTAGCAAGCCCACCTCAAGCGGTGGATGCAATGCCTTCCGGTTACTGTTCCCGAAGCTACTGCTGTGGACGAGATAATAGACTCTATCCTTCTATTAGTAGCTCAAAAGCAAGCTGTGGCAACGTAGGGCTTAGTTTGCCACAGGATTCGGGAAGCATTCAAGCTGCAGCCCTGGTACTTCCTTGCAGTAAAACTCCGGCGGGTGATGGAGTCTCTGCAATGTGCAACCCCAGTTGCACCCCAGAAAACTCTTCTTGTAATTCGAGTCCAGAATGTTGCTCTGGTTTCAGCTGTTTGGGTAAAAAATGCGTAGTTCCACCCGCGTGCAAAACCCAGAACGTGTCTTGTACTAAGAGCTCGGATTGTTGTGACGGCCTTAGCTGTAGCGGCTCAAAGTGCAAATTGGCGGATAATTGTGTTTCGGCCTCGGGCTCTTGTTCTTCAAATGGAGATTGTTGTTCGGGACTGACTTGCCAAGGTGGAAAATGTAATAGCCTAAGTTGTGCATACACGGGTCAGTCGAACGATAGTGGCGAAACCTGTGATTGCGTATCGACCTGCAAGTCGGGTTTTAGAGAAAATATTACTAAACCGAGCGGGATTAATTGTGCCAGGGCGTGCGCCAGTGCCTGTGATGATGGAGGTTGTGCAACAGATAGTTCAACTAGCACGAGCGGCACCACTACCGGTGGAAGTTGCTTTTATACAGGGGCCTCGCATGATGGGGGCGCAACTTGTAACTGCACCAATAGCTGCGATAGCGGATTTGCATCGAATATGTCAAAACCGTCAGGAACTAACTGCTCAACAGCATGTAAAAATAACTGTACGGAATCCGGATGCAATACTCCCAATCCTACTACTAGTAGCTCAAGCTCCAGTTCATCTTCGACTACAGGCAGTTGCATAGGCAACGGCAGGCCTTCTGGAATTACCAATGTGCACCATAATGGCGCCGCGAGGCAGTGTTGCTCCAATTACGATTGCCACGGTGTGTGCCAGCCATTGGGAATTAGCTGCATGCCGATCAATCCAACGACGAGCACGTCGAGTACCAGCACAACAACCACTTCTACATCGACCTCTGGGGGAACTAACACCAGCAGTTCAACCAGCGGAGGTAGTAGCAGTAGCTCAGGCTCTATGGGCTGCTCTGGCTCGTTTAGTGCGGGAGTGTGCGCTTGTTGCAACGCTGCTCAAACGAGCTGTGGGAGTTTCCAAGGCTCTTCGAATGTCCCCTCGCTAAGTGAGTGTACCAATTTCTGTGCTCAGTTTATTTGTCCCTAATGGGGAGATTGTGCATCATGAGGTTTAGAGTTTTGATTCTTAACTTTTTCGTTGGATTTCACCTGTTGGGGATTTTTTTGGCAGCTTTGCCGCACGATAATCGGCTGACTCTAAAGTTAAACGCATGGTTTCAGCCGTATATGAACTATGTTGGGCTTTGGCAAAGCTGGAATATGTTTGCGCCTGAACCCAGAAGCGAGCTGGTGCGCATGGATGCTGAAATCCAATACCAAAGTGGGGAGGTTAGGGTATGGGAATTTCCCCGCATTGAACGGTTGGGACTATTTGAAAGAGTGAGAAAGGAGCGTTATCGAAAGTGGGCCTATGATAACGTGCGCTTGGATTCAAACTCTGGGCTGTGGGCATCGACTGCCGATTTTATAGCACTCTCGAATTGGGACGAACAAAATCCTCCAGTGAAAGTGTCGTTAAACCGCCATTGGCGGCTAATCAGCAATCCCAAATTGAGTGAGCCCAATCAGTTTACGAATAACTGGAAACAACAAACCTTTTATAGTCGACGAGTGCGGGCGCGGAGAGCTCCATGAAGCTTCAAGACTTAAAGGCTCTATGGACTCAGTTCTTTTTCTCACCAGTGAGTGCGACCGGACTGGGTGTGTTTCGATTCGCGATAGGTTTGATACTTTCCATAAATATTTTTCTTCTTTGGCCGGACCGTTTCGTTTGGTTCAGCGAACAAGGAGTTCTCACTGGCAAGTTGGCCCACCAACTTTTAAATTCTCCCAGGTTAGATCTCTTCCAACTCTTTACGGGCTCCCCCGGCTGGATAAATCTGTTTTTTAGTATCTATGCTCTGGTGGCTTTATCTTTGACTCTAGGGGTCGGCTCCCGATGGGCAAGTATCGTAGCATTTTTAATGACGACGTCTTTGCATCATCGAAATATTTTCATCCTGAACAGTGGTGATACTCTTTTGAGAATATATTTATTTTTTTTAATGGTCACTCCCAGTGGGGCTACCTTCTCTGTGGATAGTTTAATCAGACAACGAAAGAGCGGGAACAGATTCGAGCAGATTCAAATTGTCCCGTGGGGACTACGTTTAATTCAAATTCAACTTTGTTTTCTCTACATTTCGACTGTATTTTGGAAGTTAAAAGGCGATGCCTGGATAGATGGAATAGCTGTGTACTACACACTTGGTTTGGAGGAATTTCAACATCTTCCCTTGCCCGCCTTTGCACACAGCCTTTGGTTCTCTCAGGTACTGACGTGGTTCACCTTAGCTGTTGAATTTTCTTTGGGCTTACTCGTATGGGTGAAGGAATTACGCCCCTACGTTCTCTTCTTAGGGCTCATCTTACATTTAGGGCTTGAATATTCGCTCAATGTCCCTTTGTTTCAGTGGATCTGTTTAAGTGGCTTTTTGTTATTTGTTGAAGAAGCCACCTGGAAAAAACTCAGTGGTCTTAAGAGTGCTTTTTGTAAAAACTCCCCCCAACCCACACTTTAAAATAACTTAAAATGTTTCAGATTCTACTTTGCGAAACCTTTATTGGCTGCGTTCCCTAGGTGAGAATCCCTTTTTATTTCTAGCCGCAGGATATGCCTACCCCCCTCACCGCAGATCAGTCGCAGCCTTGAGGTCAATCGCTGTGAGGACCAATGAACCTCCAATTTTAAATACTTTATTCAGCTTCGTCCCCTTAAAGTTAGGAAGGTCCGGTCCACAATTCTTCTTCGGCTTTGAGCCTGAAGTATCGGGAGACTTGGACGCTTGAGTACCCTGCCATCCATCCACATTACTCATATCAGAAATATCTGGCACCGTTACCCCCGCTTCCTGCGCCCGAACAAGCGGATTTGTTTTCATATCCTGTCTTAGAAAAAGGACTTTGCCATCATGGTCCGGGACAATACGGCCCGCATTCTTGGGGGCATATACGGAATATTGTTTACCTAGGTGTTCTTCTAAAATACTGGCTCCTTGGCCGTTATAATGCCATTCCAGCCATGCGTATTTATTGTCAAGCCTTGGCTGGGGGCGGTAACGAGTGGGTTGACCTTTGTTATGCTATTTAACTGAAGGACTCTAGGAGAAATGTTCGGAAAGATGGCCGGCGAAGTTTCTGCGCTACTCGCTTGTGTCCATAGAAGCAACAGGATTTGAATCCAGTATATCTTTTTAGGGGCTGAAGTTTTTTTAAAATGAATCAAACTTTGTTTACCAAATCGAAGCGGCGTTCAAGTTGCTATAGGCTTGGTTTAATTGAGTGTTTTCATAGGAAACAGGTGGCTTAGGCACCTTAATGCCCAAAAAGGCTTCGCGCATTTTTTGCCTTTCCTCATCACTCACAATAGCAGTATCAATGGCTTGGCGGACATTTCCGCCATTGGCTCGGATATTTGCAATAGCGTTCCAGGTCCCATTCCTAATCCAAATGCCTACCGCTCTATGACCTCCCGTCAGGGTGTCCCCTGCGATGACTGGGTTGGTATGGTCCATAAGAAAGTTCGCACCGGGTAATAGCTTGTTCGGCTCCGAGCCAAAGTATTGAGAAGCCTGATAGATATCGAGAGGTGTAAAGAGTATCGTCCCGCCGACTTTTGTAACTTTCCCTAGTTTTGTGCCCTTCGGCGCTGGAGCATGCGGGCCGCATTCCACTTTTCTTGAAAAGAGCGACTGCCCCTTGGTTACAGCTGTATAGTCACCTGGACCAGCTGCTGGAACATCAATTTTCGTCATTTGTTTTGATAACTTTTGGGGCAGATGTGTTTGCAAAACTCCTAATTTCCATCGTTTGCCCAATTCTGGATTGGGTTTGTAGAATTCACTAAAGCCTCTGCGGAAATGCTCGTAATAACGCATGGTCATTATTCTTTCAGATTCGGTCATTGCATTCCAATTGGCTCGAGCGCTATCTGTATTGGCAAAAACATTGGTGTACAGATTTGCCAGTTCTTCATGCGCGGTAGTCTTAAAGGGCTGCCCGTTTGAAGTGCAGCGGCGGTGGAAGTCTTCATGCTTCCACAAGTAATCAGTAGGTGGTCCGTTATGAAATTGAAAGTCTCCACCTGTGTTCCAGCCCCCTTCGTTTGATGCGGCCTTTTTTAGATCTACCATTAGACAATAGCCTTCGTACGGAGTTCCAGTCTTCCCAATATAAGTTGTTCTTCCTTTGTATTCAAAAGAACTACTAAGGATTTTTTCAAACTCACTGGAAATTGGGCTATTTTGAAAGCTTGAAGAGTAGAGTTCGCATGAAGGAATTAATGGATCAAAACTGTAGGGGTCTACTGCTAATCCAGAAAGTGCCCATAAAATGCCAAACCAAATTAGGGCGAAGAGACGAATGTGATAGGGTGAGTTCTTGTCAGCATTCAACTTGTCTTTGAACGAAAGGTGTTTCATTGCTAATTCCCCAACAAATTAATTGCCGGTCCCACTGCGCCCTGCCATGTAGCCGAACTCAACCGGCCGGCGGGGGTAGCGCTAAAATTTTGTGTAGTGATAGATAAATGGTTTCCTGAAAACCTAAGGCTTTCAACCCACTGGTTCATGGCACCTGTGGGGTAAAAACTGCGAAAAATTTGCCTTTCTAAGGATTTGCCTGACGCTAAATAGGTTAAGCTACTAATGCCGCTGACTCGGCCTATGGAATCGTAAGTCTGCGCTAGCCGTACAGTAGCATTCTGTATATTCGTCGCATTCCCAAATCCGTCCCGGGTTACTTGGGTTTGTCTGCCGAAAGAATCCGACACCAAGCTCACCCATCCATTGGAATATTGATAGCTACGTTGAAAACCCTCCGCATCGGTTTCAGTCAATAGATTGCCCGCACCGTCATAGGTGTATGTAGCCAGAACAATTCTATTCCCATTTTTTATAGCTTTTAGTAAACCATTTTCATAAATAAATTGCTGTTGAAGAACCCCATTGGTGGTGATGCTTTCGGGTTCTCCAACCGGATTTGCGGAGTAGAGTACTTCGGTCGCCAGGGTTCCATCCTGGAAATTTACTTTCTTTAAAGTGAGATCGGCATAGTATTCAAAATTGGCAAAATCGCCGTTGGGAGCAGTAACAGTTTGAGGAAAAGGATTATTAGATTTGTAAGCGATTATTGTTGTTTCCCCATAGTGGTTTTTAAAACTCTTAACTCTGTTATTTACATCATAGGCCCATGTGGAAGATATGCCGTTACTGAGTTCAGAAATCCTATTACCAGCGCTAAAGCTCTCTGAATGATTGATTCCATTTCCTGAAAGGGTGACTTTGGCACTCGTGTAGGTGATGCCACTGACGTAGCCATTAGGACTTTTAAAAGTGCGTAACAGTCCGCCAAAATAATAGGCGTATTCGTAAACATTCCCATTAGGATCAGTGAGCTTGGAAATAAGTGAGGTAGATTGCGGATAGACTAACTGCCAATGGCTAAGGTCTGGTTGCTGGATATCGATTAATCGTCCTAAATCATCGTAGCGCAGTTGATACTTTTCAGAATTTACTCCAATAACTTCCGTCAGCAAACCCGCTAAAGTGTAAATAAGCTGTATTCCTGAACCATTTGGGAATGTGATGCTCTCAATGTTACCTAGTGCATTTCTTCCAAATGAAATTGTATTGTTAAATCGATCTTTAATTTCCGTTAAACCAAAAACAGAGGAGTTTGAAGGAATGAGTCTAGAGTAAGTGCCAATGGATTTATTAGGGGATTTCTCAAGTATCTTAACCGAACTAGATGGGGTGAAGACAGAAAGGTTGAGCCGACGGTCTTTGTAAACCTTTCCACCCGAACCTGATTTCAGTTCAGCTAACCCCCCATCGCCTAGGGAGTGGTAGTCCTTAGAACCGGCCTTGAAGTAGCGCTGATCAATAGAAATGCGGAACCCCCGACCCACACCGAAATTAACGTTTGAAGCAGTCGAGTTGTAGATAAGTGAAAAGGGAAGAGTCGCTAACGTGAGATCTAAAAGTAAGTTGCCGCTGCAAAGGCCGCTTCCCTCTTCCGGTTTGGTCGCGCCGGGTCTCGAGTTGCACGGTGTGGCAATGAGCTGTTCTGGGTTTGATGCATCCTGCAGGCTTTGAAAGCTTAGACCGGTAGATTTGACGGCGGACCGGAGAGCGTCAGTGTCCATTTTCTTTTGTTCGGTTTTGGTCCCGCAGTTTAGCCCCCACATTAGGGCGAAGACAGTCCAAAAGCCAACGTGTTTTCTAAGCATCGGCGAGTACTCTCTTTCTTAAATTGACTGCTAGCTTTTCGGACTAAATGCTCCTGTCCCTTAGCCTTTATTTGTGAAGAAATTTTCAAATTCAAATCACAATTTATAAGTTGGGGAGCGAGTCTTCCTTACCGGTAGGGCCTAAGACATGAAAGCCAAAATTGCCTTTTTAATCGTTTCTATCTTTATCCGCTGCACGCTCTGCGGGGCCACCAAGCCTTGTGCTTCGCACGGAGGGCCGGTTCGTAGAGGTGAGGGAAGCGGCAAAGGACGTTCATCCGTAGGCGGAAAATGTGGCCGTGATCACCATACAAAAGTGCCTTTTGGACAGAGGCTAGGCTCCCGGTGAGAAACGTATTCACCGAGAGTGAACTTTCGCATGTCCGTATGGGAACGTTGCCCAACTCGTTCTTGCTGGCGTTTCGCTTGAGGATTTTTGGCCCTCATCCTTCAAGGGCTCGTTGAAATACTCTTTAAAGCGTTGGCCCCGAGGTCCGTCGTCTCTCTCCACTAGGCAAGTGGCCGCATTGTTTTACGATCCGGCGTGTGCGGATGAATAGCATATCTCTTTCAACTCTGCTACAAAACCTCATCACCGTCCGATAATTTGCGTTCTCAATTAATCGGTCGCTCAGCATTGCCTGTGCGCCTACGGATGAATTCCGTCTACGGATGAACGCCCGTTATTGAAAGTGGAAAAGTTTTTTCTTATGTTGGCTCGCCCAATCTAAAACAATCCCTTCGTAGGTCGCGACTTTTTGCGAAAATTCCTTAGCGCGATCGGTAGTTTCGTTAGGATCCATCGATAGATCAAAAAGGGAGGATCTTCTCTTGTTGACCTCATAAATATATTTCCACTGACCTTCCCGCAGTCCTAAAAAACCCAATGAATAATCAGTTAAAAAGAAATTCAATGATCGATACGATCGCAGCAGAGAAACTCCTTGGTATGTGGAAGGGGAAGGAATTCCAACCAAATCTAAAAGCGTAGGGCTTACATCTATCAAACTTACGGAAGGACTCATTCGAATCGCTGTTTCCTGGTCAGGAGGAACGATAATGAAAGGTACCAGGATATTTTCGTCATAAATAAAAAGCGAGTGCGCAGAATTTCCAGGATGCTGGTGAAACGCTTCGCCATGATCGGCATGGATGATAACGACGGGATCTTGACCAAAAGTTCGTTTTTTTAACTCCTCGACTAATAGTTTCAAAGCACCGTCCATGTGATGGATAGAGTTATAGTAATAATGGATGAATTTTTCCCCAGAAAAAGGGCCCTTCTCAGGGGACAGGTACGGGTGATGCCCCGCTATGGGAAGATACAAGAGATAAAAAGGCCCTTCTCCCTTTAATGAATCCACCCATTGCAACATTTTGCGAACGACTACGCGTTCATCAGACATGCCAAAGCTCGAAGAATGACTATCTCCCATACTGCTAGCGTCTACTAAGTGGTCAAAGCCTCTCTTCTGAACAATGGCGTTCATTCCTAGATAGTCAAATCTGCCTGAGTGAAAAAGAGCGGTAGAATAGCCCCGTTGTCGAACTACTTCAGCGATTGAAGGCGGTCCGACACCGCTGTATTCCTCTGCCTTGGAGTCAAAGGCGGGAAAAGTAGAACAAAGAACACTAAAGAGCCCTTTAATACTTTCGGGATAAACGGAGTAAGCATTCTCAAAAACAATCCCTCGAGAGGCAAGTTTGGTGAGGTAGGGCATGGGATCTTCGGTAGCGCCATAAGGTTTTAGATACTGGGCTCCCGTGGATTCGAGGATGACGTGGAGGATAGATCGGTTCAAGAACTTTCCACGAAACCCAGCTAGAGCCTCATTTGGGTATGTCACCAAAGGATTCACGTCCCGGGGTGTCTTCGTATTTAAGCGAGAATCAAACCCCACACGTTCAACAAAAGAATAGGCCAGTAACAAGAAGGGGTTTCTATCAAGTCCCAGAGTGTCGATTTTTTTTACTCGAAAGCTTCCAAGGATAGCCACCAGGATAGCAAAGGACGCGGAGAGGTAAACCCAAGCGCGATGGTCCTTAAATATTCTTGGCAGCCCAATCCCGAAAGCAATAATCAAACTACCGGGGATGAGATTCTTCACCGTTAGGTAGGAAAGAATGGAGTCTTTTAAAGGCCCTCCAGTAGCAAAAAAAATGGCCGGAGTGAACGGCGTTGAAAGCACTCGCCACACGGGAACATTAAGGGCTAAATAACAAAGGGCAACAAAATAAAGGGTTTTGACAGTTTTTTTGGAAGCTAATACCTCCCCTATCGCAAAAAAAATGATGAATAAACTATCCTCGTACCAAAAAGCTGGAAGCTCCCCCAAGGTGTACGGGAGTTTTTTATCCATGAGCAAATACAGTTTTACGAAAAAGTAGATGAGAAGAAGGATTAAGGTTTTCATTCAACAATTAAATTAAGCCGCTTCAGCAAAAAGGGCGAAATAACCACCGTTTGAGCATGGCGCTTCCAAATCCACTCATGCACCAACACTTTGTTTCCTAGAGATTCAGTATAGATTTTCTTTCGCTCTCCCTCAAAAGCTAAAGGCAATACGATTAAATCAAACTCACTTTGATTTCTAAGAGTAAAGTTTTCGTTCCTTAACTCTACCCCTGAAATAAATCTCAGGGCTATTTCTAAATTTCCAGCATTTTTATCAATGATGACGATTTTACTTTCTGGAAGAAGACTCTTGAGAATAATGGCTGATCGGGGAAACAATCCCCCGCCCACTACGGCCACTTTCTTCACGGGCCCCACTTTTGGTAAAATACTTTGAAAAGCTTGCTTGTGAAGCGAAATCACCAGACGCTGAAGCCAGGGACGTTCTAATAAAAGTCGTTCTAAAAAATTTAAACTAAAGAATTCAAACCAACGCAAAAGAGGAGGATACCGGCTTTCGCTTTCTTCCCCTTTTTTTGCCGAAACTAATGCTTGCCAAGGTAAATCTGGGTTTAAATGGTGCTCGACATGATAGCCATCGTTTAACATAAAGAAATTATAAACCCTGCCATAGAAGCTCGTGGTCCCTCGCCAATGTTCAAAATACCCTTGAAGGTGACAAAGCAAAAGGCCAATTAAAAAGCCAGGCAAATATACGGTAAAGAAAAAGGTGGGAAAATTTCGAAAAAGAAAAAACCAAAGGATCGCAATGAATAAAACCTCTACCCAAAAGAGAGGTTTAGGCGAAAAACCTGGTTTTCGATCGGTATGGTGGGCCAAATGGCGATCCCGCCATAATGATTGAGGTATACTTAGAAGAAGGCTTAAATAAAGACTAAAACTTAAATTCAAAAACCCTTGTTGAGAACCTGGACGGTGCAGGAATAGGTGGGAAACTGTATTGGAAACCCACCATATTCCCAAACTTATTAAAAGTACCGAGGGAAAAACAGTCAACAATAATCCATAGGTAATGGCTAATCCCTTTATTCCCATCCAATGATTAATTGTGGTTGTTGTTCGGTCTTGTATTTCTGGAGCTTTCGGGCATCGAAAACTTAGCACACCTCGCTGCGTCTAAATTGTAAACATTGTCTAAGACAAAAAAGGGGGTAATCTGAAGGGGATCACCAGGCTTTAATAACATTCCTGGCCCCCACTTGCCTCTACGGGAATTAAAACCTACGCACTTCCCTTCCTTACCAGCTTGCTTAATCTGACGCCACTGGTTTGAACATTCCTGCTCTTGTCCTTTCGGGCAAGAATAATAAAGACACCCATTTTCGGGTTTGTAGTATTCTCCATTAAGGGCATCAAATGTCCTTTTCCCTTTGTAGTCATTCCCTTCACTAGGAATAAACGACATCGCCATGCTACCGCAAATTTTGGCGATACTTGTTCCTAAACAATTCATTTTTGTTACTGAATCAATTTTTCCGTAAACACCGGTCGAGTCACTGGCATGAACCCGAGTTGTAGAAAAACAGATTAAGAATAGCGATATCAAAACGATTTTCATTGCAGTCCCCTTTTGATTTTTAATTGTAGTTCATGGCAATGTGTTGTCAATTTATTAGGGGGAATTACCTATTACAGGGAAAATTTACCTGCATGCGAAACTAGTAATTAAACCAACACAATTAGGAGGAGAATCAGAGGTAAGAATAAGTGGTTTAAGGCGCGCAAGTTATTGCGCCGTTTGAGGATGCGGTGAATTATCAAATGAAACTCCAAAAAAACTTATCAAATCTTATAACCTTGGTCCTCTATAAGTCTTAGCAATTTAAGAAAAAATATATCGGACCAGCCTCTCAAAAAGCCCACTTAAAGGGAGCAGGCATGAAATGTTCCGTTATGTGTATGAATAACTTGAATGGGTTGAGCAGACTAAAGGTGTTTCATGAAGCTTTCTTTTTTTTCGATTCCAAAATTTCAATCAAACGCTTAGATTTTTTTCTCTGCGCATTATCTAAGTGGTCAACAAAGTTTTCGAGAGCAACTTTGGGAAGAGCTCTTAAATTATTGGGCCATCCTTGCAGAATCTCAGACCCCAAGGGAGCAATTCGTCTACTTCCATCTTGTTGTGGGGTCTGATCAATTGCATTTTTGACTGGGGCTTCCGCGGCTCTCGGCCCTCCTTCGTCCACTGGAGTAAAATAAACACTAGACTTAGCTGATGTGTTAGGCATTTCAGTTTCAAACTCTAATAAGAGTAAAATAGTTGAACCAATTTTCACCACGTCGTTAGGCTTAAGCTTCACCTCATTGACCTTAACTTGATTCACAATAGTGCCATTACTACTGTTCAAATCTTTTAGCCACAATCCTCCATCCTCACCTATTTTCAAAACCGCTTGTTTTCTTGAACACTTAGGATCAGAAATAACAAGATCTCCCACTTCCCTACCAATGTGGTACTCGTTAGCCCCTGTTAAGTGAACCCATTGATTGAGCGTATTATTAGTCATTAAGAATCGAATAAGCATCTGGTTATCC
>VGSE01000068.1 GCA_016875135.1 Deltaproteobacteria bacterium | reverse complement strand
CGCGGTAAACAAGAAATGGCCCCGCTAGTGAAGTAACTGCCCTTTAAGGCTCTTCTAACTCAGCCAATTCCTTAAGATAGACACTTTCACAACGAATTCTAGGTAGCTTCAAACGTAAAGGGTATCTTCATCCCATCGTCAAACGGCCAAAAAACTGCGCATCGTGAACGAACTTCCCTCTGAAACGGATAAGCCCATGCCCCACCAGCCACATGCAGGCCGAGCCAAACCTACCCTTGCCTATCATCCTAAAACCCAATCCCGTCTTCGAATATCCCTATCCGATTTCCGGACTAACCAGCCGGATTGTCGAAAAGCACCCTTAAGAACACCCGGAAGCGGACTTTATCGGTGTAGTATCGTTTTTCTGTCTCCTCTTCTAATTTTTTAACTAGAGCGCCCGCAGAGTCCTCCCAGTCTGGAACAATGAATGAAAGGTCGTATTGCAGGGATACGCTATTAGAAGTTTCAATGGAAATTTGGGCTCCCCCAGTTACGGCGTCAAAAAGTGAAGCGACTGGAGACATTTCCGTGCCACTCTGTCTCAGTGCCAAAAGCTGCAGTTGCCAAATTTGCTTGAGCCCCATCTACAGATATATAATGGACATACATTGATGGTTTACTTGCTTTGGTTTATAAACAGAGTCTTAACTTTTAATCAAATGCAGTATTGTAAATTGGAAAATTCAAACCCCAAAAAATGAATAAAAAAAACAAAAACTGCGCCCGTGCTGCATATGTCATGGAGGGCTCACTGGGTGATTCCCTTATAAGTTTGCCAAGCCTTAGGTTATTTCTCTCAAAATATTCGAATGCTGAAACTATGTTAATAAGTTTGGGACCTTCGGTCGAGTTAGGTGCCGCGAAACTATTTCAAGGAAGACTTCCATTTACTAAGTTTGTTCACATTCAGAACGCACCCAGTGATTCCTTTTTGAGAAGAATTTCAAAATGGCTTAAGCTAGCTTTGATTCTAAGGACTAACGGAATTGAAGAGTGTATATACGGTATCAGAAGTGAAAACTTAATAAGTATTAAACGAGCGAAATATCATAAAAGCTTTTTAAAAATGGGCGGCTGTAAAATCCTTGCAGATGAAATAAATCTTAAATATTTAGAAGACAGCCTGAAGTTTCCAAACAACCTTCACCAATCTATTTCCAGGGATACATTCCAGCGAATTTCGAACGCAATAGATAAACAGAATCCAATTCCATTTTTCGATTATCACTTTCCGCTTACCCATGAGGATGATATCGGTGCAAAACGATGGTTAGAAGAAAATAACATTACAAGTGATCGATGTATTGCTGTGTGTGTTGGTTCCAATTCATTCGTCCGTTGGAATATTAATAATTATCGATCCGTTTTAGAGGGAGTGATTAATAAATTTGATGTGATTCCTATTTTTTTTGGTTCAGCAAACGAACTATTATTGGCAGAAGCTGCCTACAAAAACCTTATCCGATATAAATTGGCGCTTGGATTGCCAATGGGACTAACTGCATCTCTTTTGAAGCGATGTATTTTTTATATTGGAAATGACACTGGAACAATGCATCTCGCAGCATCTGTAGGAACACCCTGTGTTTCAATTTTTTCCGCACGGAGCCCCAAGGGACACTGGTACCCCTGGGGCGATAATCATATTATTTTTCGATTAGATATAGACTGTGCTGGATGTCAGTTGCAATCCTGCGAAAAACGGAAGCTTGAGTGCTTAGAGATGATTCAACCAAATGAGGTCTTGCAAGTGTGTTGTGATTATTTAAGTAATTATTTGGTCGATGTTCATCCTAACTATCGAAAAAATTTATCAAGCGAATAGGAATGGTAAGAATATCTACCTGATACCTGAAAAGATAAAAGCCCTGAGCTCACCACGACTTTGCCCCCTGATAAGGAGGGACTTTTTAAGAGTTTCATGGCGTCTCTATGGGTACGTACCTATACCGTACAAAAATGGCGTTCCACTTCGATGCTTTTGGCCTTCGTTAAAGGATAAGCAGCATAAAAGCCCATTTCTTATTGAGTTATAAGGGCCATAAATAAAGTTATCGCTAATAAACAGCACATTAATAGGCCCTCATGGGGCTTTCCAAAATATTAATCCGTAATCGTCAGGGTCGTATGCCGGGTACAGGAGGAGATTGATAGAAATCCTCCTTCTCCGGGATTGGAAATGGATGTGCCCCAGCGTTGCCTGTAAAAGCGAACCACGTAATCTCCACTTCCCAACTTTGTAAGAGTCTCAGAACTGGCTGTGATTGTCCCCGAAGTTTTTTGGCTAATCTTTTTTCTGAGTAAAATGAATGTACCCCGCCGTCAGCTCGGATAAAATCCATCGAAAGGGAGTCTTGGTTCATTTTTTCCAAGGAATTTACCTGGTAGTAGCCTTGTCCTTGAAATAACTGTTACCATCCGTAGGTGGCTGAGTGCGCTCGATTGGAATTCGTTTCGAGATCTAAAATCCGCAGCGGCAACGCTACCCAAACTAATCAAGAAAGGTTTGAGTCATAATACGAAAACTCAATCACAAGAATACAGAAACCAGACTAGGTAAAGGAGGTTTTCATAAAATAGGGCCTTTGAAATTGCTATCCATTCTCGTTCGAAGCGGCGGTTCGCTCGAGTGCTTCTGGTTTTCGTTACCTACTCGAGTATCCGGCCTTTAAGAACACCCGGACGTTGATCCGCAACTCACGCAACGAAGACAAGTGCCACCTCTGACTAAGGTAAATTGTCCGCACTCACCGCAGGGATCTCCTTCGTAACCTTTGGTTTTCGCTAGTCGAGAGGCCAGAGCTAAGTCATCTGACCATTCCTCGCTTGTAATCACAAGATCGGTCTCGCGATGGAACCTTAGTGAAGTTCCTCCTGACTCACTCACCGTTTGCAGCCCCCCTCCCCCTATCGATGCCATCGTAGTGACCGAAGCTGCAGAATTGTAGCTAACAGCCAACTCTTCTTGAGGAGGCACATGGACTAAATCGGTTCTTCCTAAATAGTTCATAGCCACATCTCGAAAGATAAAGTCGATGATGGAAGAACAGAATTTTATATTATCATGATCGCTTACATGGCCATTGGGTTCGAAACGGAAAAGATTGAATTTGTTGACATACTCTTCCAAAGGAACCCCGTATTGGAGCCCTAACGAAACCGCTATCGCAAAGGCATTCATTAAACTCCGATAAGCTGCCCCTTCCTTGTACATATCCACAAAAATTTCCCCTAACGTTCCATCTTCATATTCACCTGTTCTCAAATAAACTCGTTGTCCCCCGATCGTGGCCTTCACTGTGTAACCAAAACGCTTTTTAGGTAACTCTCTTCGAATACATCTTCTCACAATCTTCTCAGTGATTTGCTTGATATCCGATTTGTTGAGATCTGTGAGATCAATATCCTCTTCTTCGTTCCCAAGTTGGCTAAAAACACTACTAGCCATCTGAGCATTAAGAGGCTGACTCAATTTTGAACCATCTCGATAGATCGAAATCGCTTTGAGCATTTTTTTCCAGCTGGTTAAGTAAGCTTGAGAAATCTCCTCGACGCTCGCTTCATTAGGCATATTGATCGTCTTACTAATAGCTCCGCTTATAAAAGGCTGAGCCGCCGCCATCATATCGATATGGGTCATTGAAGAAAGATACCGCTGACCATACTTCCCGCATTTGTTGGCGCAATCAAAGATGGGATAATGCTCCTCTTTTAAGAAGGGGGCCCCTTCAATCGTCATAGAGCCAAAGACGTGCCGATTAGCCTCTTCGATTTCAGCTTCGGTAAACCCTAACTTTTTAAGCAAACAAAAACTAGGGTCATCAAGATCCTGTCCCCTAACGCCTAACGCTTGCCTGCAAAAATCTTCACCTAAAACAAAGGGGGTCACGATATATCGAATATCAAAGCCGCTCGCGATAGCTCTCTCAATTTTTTGTAACTGCTCTCCACCCACACCTTTTTTGGAGAGAGCTTCGCTATTAATAAACGGCGCATTGGCCAACGAAGCATGCCCGACACAATAATGAGATATAGCTTCACTCTGCTCAATCGAGTACCCCAAATTTCTTAAGGCCCTAGGAACTGACTGATTGATAATTCTAAAATACCCCCCACCAGCTAATTTCTTAAACTTTACGAGCGAAAAATCGGGTTCGATTCCGGTCGTATCGCAATCCATCAGAAGTCCTATTGTTCCGGTAGGAGCTATCACCGAAACCTGTGCATTTCTAAAACCAAATTCCGTCCCCAACTCCAAAGCCTCATCCCAAACTTTTCTAGAGGATTGGTTAAGCTCAAGGGACACAAGATCCCATTGCACCGCTTGAGGAACTACCGTGAGCCCCTCGTATTCTTTAGGCTTAGCTCCCATCGCCACTTTTCGGTGGTTTCGAATCACTCTAAGCATCGACTCTCGATTGGGTTTATATTTCGAAAACGCACCAAGATGCTGTGCCATCTCTGCAGAAGTCGCGTAGGCCTGCCCGGTCAGTATCGAAGTTAAGGCGGCCGTGGTGGCCAGAGCCTTTGGACTTCCATAGGATAGTCCCATCGACATCAAAAGAGCCCCAAGATTCGCATACCCTAAACCTAAAGTTCGGTAGTCGTAACTATTTTGTGCAATGGCCCGACTTGGATACTGAGCCATGAGAACACTGATCTCTAAAACCACCGTCCAAAGCCGACACGCATAGCGATAGCCATCCACATCAAATTTTCCCGATTGATCGTCGTAGAATTTAATCAAATTGAGACTCGCTAAATTACAAGCAGTATCATCTAGAAACATATATTCGGAGCAGGGGTTGGAAGCCTGAATGCGCCCTTCAGCCGGACAGGTGTGCCATTCGTTGATTGTTGTGTCACATTGGATTCCCGGATCGGCACTCGACCAGGTAGCGTAGGCAATACGCTCCCAAAGTTCTTTGGCATCAATCTCTTTGGCTATTTTTTTATTGGTTCGAAATCTGAGCGACCAAGTTCCCCCATTTTCCAACTTTTCAAAAAAGTCATTAGGAACTCTGACTGAATTATTGGAGTTCTGTCCGCTCACAGTCGCATAAGCCTCATTTTGCCAGTCGACATCATACTCGGTGAAATCAATCTTTCTTTTCCCTTGCTGAGCCAACTGAAGTATTCGAGCAATTGAGCTATCGGGAATCTTAGCGGCTCTTGCAGAGCGAATAGCTTTTTTAAGATCACTATTTTTTGTAAGATCGGTCTCGACCTTATCACCCTGAAAACAGCAACGATGAACTTTAGAGAGACAGTCTTTAATCATTTTAGAGCCTGCGACTAAGGCCGCAACCTTTTGCTCTTCGATTACTTTCCAATCAATAAAACTTTCAATTTCCGGGTGATCCAAGTTCAAACAGACCATTTTGGCGGCGCGCCTAGTGGTTCCTCCGCTCTTAATGGCCCCGGCGGCTTTATCCCCGATTTTTAAAAATGACATTAAGCCGCTCGATTTTCCGCCTCCAGTGAGCTTCTCTCCTTCACCTCTGAGCTGACTAAAATTGGTTCCGGTACCTGACCCGTATTTAAAAAGCCTGGCCTCTCGGATCCATAGATCCATCACCCCTTCTTCATTTACTAAATCATCTTTAACACTCTGGATGAAACAAGCGTGAGGCTGAGGATGCTCATAAGCACTTTCCGAAGACTTAAGCTTTCCGGTTTTAGGATCCACATAACTGTGGCCTTGGGCCGGCCCATTGATCCCATACGCATAAAACAGACCTGTATTAAACCACTGAGGACTGTTAGGTGCAGCAATTTGGTGGGCCAACATAAAACAGAGCTCATCAAAAAAATTATTGGCGTCGGCATCGGAATCAAAATAACCATGACGTTTTCCCCAATCGGTCCAGCAGCCTGCCATCCGATCGAAAACTTGTCGGCAATCATTTTCACCTCGAGTTTCGCCATTTTTGGTCGGCACTCCGGTACGCCTAAAATATTTCTGGGCTAAAATATCTGTAGCCACTTGAGACCAGGTCGATGGGACAACCACATCCTCTTGTGAAAACACCACACGCCCATCGGCCTCTCTAATCTCGGACTTACGAGTTTCAAATGTGATTCCTTCGTAACTCGATTTCATTTTCTTTGTAAAATGGCGATTGAATTTCACTCGATCCTCCAGAGAATAAAAAACCCTGCCTTTGAATTAAACAAACGAAGGCCGGCCCCCATTTTTTCGGGGTTATTAACTCTTTTAAGTTTTTGGGAATTGACTACCAACGATTAGAGTGAATTCAACTTTCACCCTATATTGCCATATTAGCATGTACCATACATTTACGGTCAACGAGACTCTCACTACTTAACGCGTCTTAAGCGGAGTGCTATTGGCATGTGATGCGTTAGGTGTGCGGGAAACTTACTGTTTTTGAAGCGAATCTTTAGAAAAATTGTTTCGCGTCAAAAATCTATTCGCACTCTCTCCAGTTCTTTCCCCATCCCATATCTACTTTTAAAGGTACTTTCAAGGACATGGCCCCTTCCATTTCCTGCCTCAAAATCGTGTGAGCCTGAAGCTTTTCCTCTTCGGGCACCTCTAAAACCAATTCATCATGCACTTGAAGTAATAATTTAGATTTCAACTTTTCCTTTTTGAGGCGGTGAAATGTCGACAACATCGCCACTTTGATCATGTCTGCTGCCGAACCTTGAATAGGGGTATTAATCGCCGCTCGCTCGGCCATTTCTCTTCGCATTCGATTTTCCGATTTGATTTCCGGAATGAACCGACGACGACCCAAGCGAGTTTTAACATAACCTTGTTTTCGGGCCTCTTCGATCACCGACTGCAAAAACGTTTTTACCCCGTGATAAGTTTCAAAATAAGCATCGATAAAAGTTTTAGCTTCACCCGGAGAGATTTTTAAGGTCTGTGACAATCCATAAGGTGTCTGACCATAGACCACACCAAAATTAATCGTCTTGGCCACTTTCCTCTGTTCAGGAGAAACTGTCTTTGTTTTAAAAATCTGTCGGGCTGTGTGTTCATGTACATCTTCATTATTTTTAAAAGCCCGCATGAGTTCTGCATCTTCACTCATATCTGCCAACATTCGCAACTCCACTTGAGAGTAATCAGCAGAAAGCAGTTTGTTCCCTTCTGAAGCAACAAAGGCCATTCTCACATCATATCGTTTATCCTCAATCGTTGGGATGTTCTGCAAATTGGGATTAGAACTCGATAGACGCCCGGTCGCCGTCACGGTTTGGTTAAAACTTGTATGAATTCGCACCGTCGAAGGGTGAATCTGCTCGAGGAGCCCTTGAACATAGGTTGATTTAAGTTTGTTGAATTCTCTATACTTTAAAATCCATTGGCAAATTTCATGTGACTTCGATAGCTCTTGCAAAACACTCTCATCCGTTGAAACTCCCGTTTTCGTCTTTCTAACGACGGGCAGCCCTAACTTTTCAAAAAGAATCTGCGAAAGCTGCTTAGGCGAGTTAATGTTAAAAGCCCCACCCGCAATTTCAAAAACTTTATCTTCAACAGAACTTATATCCTCGGTCAAATCATCTTCCATTTTTAGAAGACGGACTTTATCAACTTCAATACCGGTAAATTCCATATCGGCCAAAACTTCAACAAGGGGAACTTCGGTCTTTTCGTAAAGTGTGAGGAGCCCTGCCTCTTTAAGCGTTGGGTTTAACCGGTGGTACAATCGAAAGGCTACATCTGAATCCTCTCCCGAATATTGAGTCGCCTTTTCAACCAAAACTTCAGCAAAGGAAATTTGATTTTTGCCTTTCCCTGTCACTTCTTCATAACTGATATTCTGATGACCTAAATGACGTAACGCCAATGCATCTAAATTATGAGGCTGTTCTGGATCTAAAAGATAGCTCTCCAAAAGCGTATCTCCAACAATACCTTTTACTACCGCCCCCCATCGTCTTAAGATCTGAATATCATACTTTAGATTTTGCCCGACCTTCTTGACCTTAGGGTTCTCAAGAAGTGGTTTTAATTTCTCCAAAACCAGATCGTTTTCTAATTGCCCTTCAATGAGAGCTTCCGGTGCTCCCAGGGCGCAATGGCTAATAGGAATATAAAAAGCCTCAGCCTCTTTAATGCAGATTGATATACCAACAAGGGTCGCCGAATGAATCACAAGCGAGGTAGTCTCGGTATCCAGCGCAACAAGACCGGCCTTTTCACATTTAGAGATCAGGGATTCCAACTCTTCTAAGGTCCGTACAGTGACATAATGGCCCGGCCTAAAATGAGCATTGTCGGTTTTAAAATCGAACCGCTTCATCAGATTTTGAAATTCCATCTCCTCAAGAAAAGCTTTTAATTCGTCCATTCGAGGACCTTTGTAATCAAGCTCACTCCAGTCAATTCGAATAGGCACATCACATTTGACTGTCGCTAGCTCGCGACTCAGAAAAGCGATCTCTTTTTCGGTTTTTAAAGTCTCTCGTCTTTTTTCCTGTTTAATCTGATTTAAATTTTCGTAAATTCCTTCGATAGATCCGAATTGATTTAAAAGATCTGCGGCCGTCTTTTCCCCAACGCCGGTAACACCGGGAATATTATCCGATGCGTCCCCCATTAAACCTAAGAAATCGATTACTTGAGACGCTTCAACTCCAAATTTCTCTTTGACGCCTTTCGGATCAAACCGCTTGTCCTTCATCGTATCGTAAACGATCACATGCTCGGTCACTAACTGCATCAAATCTTTGTCACAAGAGATAATTTCAACTTGATAACCTTCCTCTTCAGCCTTTCTTGCCAGAGTTCCAATAATGTCATCGGCCTCAAACCCTTCCATTTCTAGCCGTTTTATCCCGAAACAATCCACCGATCGCAGAATATGAGGAATCTGAAGAATAAGATCTTCAGGAGGGGCCTCTCGATTACTTTTGTACTCTTTATAGATCTCTTTTCGAAATGAAGGTTTCGCGGTGTCAAAGGCTATTGCCAACTTGGTAGGTTTTTCAACGTCGAGAACTTTGAGGAGCATGTTGATAAAACCAAAAATGGCGTTCGTGGGAAATCCTTTTGAATTGGAGAGCCTTTGAATAGCATAAAACGCCCTAAAGAAATAAGAACTTCCATCGATAACATAAACTTTTTCTTTTGGCTTTTTCGTTCCAGCGCTACTCATGCTAACAAGCCTTGCATTTTGCTTTCATAGTTTCAAACACGGCGGGAAGAATCGAGAGAATAATGATCGCCAGAATGACCAAAGTAAAATTGTGTTTGACCGCAGGAATATTTCCAAAAAACAATCCTGCTAAAACAAACAAAACAATCCAAACAATCCCACCCACTACATTGTACACGGCAAATTGAGTGTATTTCATTTTGCCTACTCCTGCTAAAAAGGGGGCAAAAGTTCGAACGATAGGAACAAAGCGAGCGAAAATAATCGTTTTGCCACCATAGCGCTCATAAAACTTTTGAGTCTTATTTAGATATTCTTTTTTAAAAATTCTTGAATTCTCTTGAAGTACCTTGGGCCCTAAATATCGACCTATAGAGTAATTTAAAGCATCACCTAAAATCGCTGCGATAATTAGCAACGGAATCAAAAAAGTGGCGCTAAAATCCCCTTTGGCGGCAAAAGTTCCGGCAGCAAAAAGAAGAGAATCTCCAGGCAAAATAGGAGCCACCACTAAACCAGTTTCGCAAAAGATAATCATAAAAAGAATAGCATAAGTCCAAGTGCCGTAACTTTGAATTACAGTGCTTAAATGCACATCTAAATGTAAAAACAGGTCTATGAACTGATGGGCCACTTCTATCATTTGTACTTTCCTCCAATTATCTTTTTTTAAGAGCCAAGAATCGCTGAAAGTCCCTGCGATGTAAACTGAGAATCTCTGTTATTTCCTAAAGTTGGGAATACGAGGTATACTTCTTTTTAGAACCACACAAAAATAACAATATGCGCCATATCTTTTCACTGATTATCATTTGTCTTTTCGGGCGTCTCGGCCTTGCCGAGGAATCCCATTACAACTATGGACTTGAAGGCGGGCTAAATTCAGGAAATATTTCCATCTCAGAAGAGAACACAAATGAAAAGAGTCGACTTGGAGTTGTAGCAGGGATTTATTGGGAATTTTTTACGGATAACTTCATCACTTTTCTTCCTGGAGCTTATGTTGTGGGTAAGGGTTACCGCCCCGCTAGTGACTCCAACCAAGCCATTGTACTTAATTACTTTCAATTAAGACTTATAGGACGACTTCCCATAGTTCGCTCTCAAGGATCAAGATTCTACTTGGACTTCGGCGGAACTGCAGATGTCATCACCCAGAAAGGCACTCAAAACATCGCCTCTCCAGCTCCTTTAACCTATGTCAGAAACTTTGATTCCAGTGTGATGGGGGGATTGGGTTTTGAAACGGATTTAACAACATCTCTTAAGATCGCTTTCAACGCTAAATACCATTACGGTTTTATAAATATTTATAATACCTCATCGCTTACTACGGGATCCAGCACCGTCGCTCTACCTAAAGCCTACAACCACGGATTTTTTCTTACGACGGCATTGCAGTTTTCCACGGAATCACAGAAAGTTATCTCAACTGAAGAAAGAGCCAGAGATTATATTAACCGAAAGCCTACGCCTTGAGACGGTTCGTCTGTTTAAACCTGCTGCTTCTTCTTTTGACATCTCTCGTCTTTTTTCGAGTTCCCTTTTTCGACTTTGTCTTGATAGAAGATACGACTCAGCTCGACACTAACCCCTATTTATCCCCTATTTCGAAAGAAAATCTTTCTAATCTTTGGAAACGCCCCCATGTCATGTATATGCCGTTGACCTATTCTCTGTGGAGCTTAACAACCCAATTCAGCAAAAACCGACCCATCAACCAACTGCCTCAGACAGCCACTGGAGTTCCCAAACAATTTCGGTTTGATCCCTTTATTTTTCACCTGCTCCCGTTTCTTTTTCATTTAGCGATGGTCATCTTGTTATTTTGGCTATTCTGTTTTTTGACTTCAGACCCGATTGGCAGTTTTTTCGGAAGTCTTATTTTCGCTATTCATCCCGTTCAAGTAGAATCGGTCGCTTGGGTTTCAAGCCTCAAAGAGCCCTTGGGAGGTTTTTTGGGAGTTTTGGCTCTGGGATTGTTTCTCCTCGCTGAGGAATACCCCCCTCGGTCCAAAACTTTTCGCCTATTATTTTTTTTCTCAACTCTAAGTTTTTTAATGAGTCTTTTTTCCAATCCGGCGTCAATCTCATTTCCCCTGATGGGTTTTGTTCTCTTAGTGTTTCTCTATCGCAAGGAACGTTTTCAGCATGGAATTAAAACTTTATCCTTTTGGTTATTTTTGACTCTGCCTATCATCGTCCTTCAACACTCTGGCCCTAGTTGGACACAACCCCCCTCTTCAAATCTTAATTTTCAACAAAAAGTCATTTTAGGATTAGATTCTTTAAGCTTTTATTTTGGGAAGCTCGTAATGCCGTTCAATCTAGGAATTGATTATGGAAGAACTCCTTATTGGGTTTTTAATCACACTTCCATCCATACTACAGCCATTTTATTTTTTACTTTTATATTAGCCCTAACTCTTTTCTTAAGATGGAATCGTCTCAATTGGGCTCTGGCCAGTGAGGGACTGGTTCTTAGCGCCCTACTCCCTATTTTTCTTTTCAACCGACTCCTGTTTCAAACCTCTTCTAGCGTAGCAGATAGAGACTTGTATTTAGCCATGATTGGGATTGGCTTAGCCGTGGCGCACTTAACTCGTCTTTGGATGCACAAACCACTGGTCAAGATTGCTTTCATCTCCTATCTAGTCGTGATAGGAACCCAAAGCTATTTTCAAACTCTCAATTGGGCCAATTCCAAGCGCTTACTCACAGTTGCCTTAGAAATAAATTCTCAGAGCGCCATTGCCCATCACGCTCTTGGTTACTGGAATGAACGGGAAGAAAACTATCCCAAAGCTATCGAGCACTATGTCGCGGCAGGCAAACTCGACCCCAGGCTTTCCGATTTCACCCGATTAGCCAATATTTACTTGTGTCTCAAACAATTTAATCAAGCGAAACTCTATTTTGAAAAAGCCCTCGGCTTCAATCCTCTTTCGGCCTATGCCCATCAGGGCTTGGGCCTATCCTATTTGGGTTTAGGTAATAAAATTCTAGCACGCGATAGCTTTGCAAAAGCTAATGCTCTCGCCCCCAATTTAAAAATGGCTGAAAATGCCTTAAGGCAAATCCAAAGAAGCATCAAAACTGCTAAAAGTTCTCACAACTAAAATCTCAGTAGCTATTTTCGAAAAATAAAAAAAACGGCAGCGATCATTAATCCAAATCCTAGAGCGGTATTAATCACCTCTTGAATGAGTTTGAGTTGAACTCCGGTAAATTTCCCTTAACCCATTCTATTAGCGGGAACCTGAAGGCAATACTCAAAAAAAGCTATTCCCCAACTAGCCAAAATCGCTAACCACAGAGGACTTTCCTTGAATTTTAAATGCCCGTATCAAGCATAGGTCATAAAAATATTAGACAAGGATAAGAGTTCTCATAGTTCTATTCTTTTGCAAACGAAATCTTAGGCAATCCTATGGAACAACTTCCACCATCAGCAGTGATCCGCGAAGATCCGTCTATAATCAATCTCCCGCCAGTCGAACCTGAGATGGTAAAGGCTGTAACCAGTTTAATCCCTCTGGAAGTATCTCCCGCTGTTGGTGGCAGGAAGGGTTTTGTCACTAAATCAGGATTGTTGGTATTAGAAGCGGTACTTAAGTAAAGATAAACAGTTTCGTCACCGGAGTTTGAACAATTAATCGCAGTTCCATCCACTCCCATTGTTTCGGAGCCTAAAGAACAGAAATCTTTCGTGTAGTCTTGGGTAAAAAGACAAGTTTCCCCACCGCTGATGTTAGGACGGAAGGTAACTCTTTCACTCATTTTAAAAATAAGACACGAATAGGTTCCGTCGTAATTGCGATCTTTATTGTCAGTGACACTCAAAGTAGGAAAACCAAAAACATCATAAAAAGTCGAAAGGTCTTTAGAAAATATAAGTTTAGGGCTAGTACAGTAGGGACTCACTGAAACGTACATGGCATAGATATTTGCATTTAGATTACTGGGATCAAGCACCGCTAAAGATTGGGTTGTCCAAAAACCTAAAAGAACTCTAAGAAGAACTCTCATAAAAAGATCTTATTGAGACCCCATACGTATCGTAATGTTAGTATTGGTGGGAATATCCCCGCATCTGGTCATTGAAAAGACCATTCCCACTAGAAGACAACAAAGAATAAAGGTGAAATAGACTCTTTGCATTGGCTGTAAAAGTATATCAAACCGCCATGACAGTAGCAAAAAATAGAGTAGTTCTCGGCTCTGGAAGTGAACTGTTTATTTAGACAGTGCTAACTATCATGACCAGGCGTGTAAGCAGGTTAAAAAACTTTTGACTATGCCCTTTTCCCTGGGCACCTTCTTCAAATAAAGTGTAAATCAACGAAACAGCTATGCTAGGAATCATTACCTGTGTTTTCAACCCTACGAACTCCCGTAAAATCAGGGATAACTACGCCCAATTTAGAAAGAACCTCAATCACCCGATTTTAACGGTCGAACTGGCGTTCAATGATCAACCTTTTTTCATTGAAGATGCCATTCAAATCCGAGGAACGAATGAGAACTTAATGTGGCAAAAGGAACGGCTTTTAAACATTGCTTTGGAGTCCCTCCCTGAGCAAATAGATAAAATAGCTTGGTTGGATGCAGATATTATTTTTAAAAATAACTCTTGGGCCGAAGA
>VGSE01000067.1 GCA_016875135.1 Deltaproteobacteria bacterium | reverse complement strand
CATAAAATTGAAGATAATGTTCCCTATTTTCAAACCCAAGTAATTCAGTCGCCCCATCTTTAGCCTGTTGATGGAGCCGCCAACCCTCAGGAAGTTGAATCGAAAACTCGCTCAGCTTTATCTGTAGAGCTGATGCTGACAAAGAAAATAGGCCTAGAAATAGCCCCCAGTGGCGTAAACACATACCTGACCCCTTTTTGAGATGAAAAACTGAGTTACGGATTTGTTTTTAAAAAGAAGATCGGATTAGGATCTCATAACCCTTAACAAAATTCTTAAAAATTGGAGCCAAATCTTATCAACTGTTATCGCGATAACTTTTTTTAAAAAAAAGAAAAAAAGAAACTCAGTCTTTACGACTCTTGGAATTAAGGGCATAATTATAGCCCTATGAAAAAAACCAACTTAAAGATCAATCCATTTTTCACTTACTCAATCGCTTTATTCTTTATTTCCTTTTTTGGAAGTCCGATGTTTTCGGCTGTGGGTTCGAAGGCTGAAACTTGCAAAAAAGAAAAGGATGTAACGACTTTAGTCAAAAAAGATCTCGCCAAAGGAAAAGGCAAAGAGGCTAAATCGGGTTCGGTAGTTACGGTTCACTACACGGGCTGCTTGACCAACGGCACTAAATTTGATTCGTCTTTTGATGCAGGCCGTCCATTTACTTTCAACCTAGGTCAAGGCCAAGTCATCAAAGGTTGGGATACCGGCGTTGAAGGAATGAAAGTAGGCGGAAAACGCAAATTAGTCATTCCTGCAGATATGGGTTATGGGGCGGCAGGAGCCGGAGGAGTCATTCCTCCCAATTCGACTTTGGTTTTTACGGTTGAGCTTTTAGATGTAACGACTAAGTAGAAGGGTACTGCGCCCCGAGCATACCTAGGGGCAGCTGACTTGACGTCATCAAAAGGGCTTATTATTTTCTGCCAACGATGACAGTTCCGATTTGCATTATTCCTAGTAAAAATGGATTAGAGTAAAGACGTGCTTCGATAACGATAAACGAATGGACATGGACTCTCTAAACCTCTGGTACCAAAAAATCGCTCGCCCCTTACCCTGGCGAGAAAATCATGACCCTTACCGAATCTGGGTATCGGAAATCATGTTACAACAAACCCAAGTCGAGACCGTAATATCCTACTACCTTCGTTTTTTAAAAAGATTCCCCACGCTCAAATCCCTCGCCGAGTCCGATGAGCAGGAGGTTCTGACACTCTGGTCGGGACTCGGATACTACCGACGAGCCAAAAACTTAAGAAAAGGGGCTCAATACCTCTTGTCTCTGCGCGGGGAATTTCCCAGAACTCGAGACGAGATTCTCAGAGTCCCAGGCATTGGCCCCTACACAGCAGGTGCTATTCTCAGCATCGCCTTTGATCTTCCCGAAGCCCTAGTCGATGGGAATGTCCAGAGGGTCTTTGCCCGGTATTTTGGTTTTCAAGAGTCCGTACAATCTTCCAAAGCCCAAAAATTTTTCTGGTCGAAAGCACAGACATGGGTAAACACAGCCACATCTCCAAGAATCCACAACCAAGCACTCATGGAACTTGGATCGTTAATTTGCAAAAAAGGGACTCCTCTTTGCCATCAATGCCCTATCAAGCCAAGCTGTGTGGCTTTCAAAAAAAATTTACAACAAAAACTACCTATCCCAAAAAATCGCAAACCTAGCCAAGAGGTCCATTGGCTAGCCGCTGTGTTTCACAAGACATTACGGGGCAAAGATCTCTATTGGCTCAAACAAAATATCGGAACTCAATGGTGGGATGGTCTATGGGAGTTTCCCAGGGTGGACAAACCCCTCAAACAAAAATGGAATGACTCCGTTAAGTTTTTAGAAAAAACATATGGAAAAGATTTTCATTACATTCCCCTTAACCATGCGCAGCATTCGGTAACTCACCATAAAATTCGAGTAGCCCCTTATCTTATTCACACCTCAAAGATTCCATCGCCTATCGACGGAAAATGGCTCACTCCCGATCAGATTTCCCAATTACCTCTCTCAGCCCTTGCAAAAAAGATTTTTCGACAATTACCCATGTGTTAGTATTTTAATGATGAAACTTCTTTTCTTACTTGCCTTAGTGGGTGGAAATCTCATGGCCTCCGTAGCCCCATCGATGACCATTCCACGTGATGCTTCTCGCCGCTACCTTACCGATGGAGTTTTTGAAGGTGGTAAGCCCATTAAGGCCAACCTGGAAGCTCTCAGGTTTTTTAACCACAAACAAAAAGGCTTTGAACGTTGGGTTTTTGATTTCTCAGATGCCACGACTCAGACAGTGGGCTCGGTTGCTCCAAAATTTCAGGTCCGCTATCAGAAAGCTTCAAAAGTAGAAAATCAAGGACAACTACTTACTCTCGAACCTGCCCGAATTATTATTTCGATCAAGGGGGTCATAAAAAATCAGATCTCACGCTCCCAGTTAGAAAAATTACCCCAAAGAAGTACTCTGGTAAAAGAGGTCATTGTTTATCCTCCTATCGATGAGGGAGACATTGCAATCGAAATGCTTCTTAAAGATTCCTATCCCTTTTACACCCACCAACCCTTAAATAATGAAGGGCGCCTAGTCATCGATCTTTCAACTCAGGGCTAATTTTTCTTCACTCCTTAGTAGTCAGGTTTCTCGGGTTGGTCTATATTTGTGGCCATGAATACACCTAAAGAACCTCAAAAAGAGTCCAAAAAAGACAATCGCAAAGAGGCCCTTGATTATCACGCTTCAGGCCGTCCGGGTAAAATCGAAGTCATCAGCACTAAGTCGGTAAAAACTTCACGAGATTTGGCCCTTGCCTATTCACCGGGGGTGGCTCAACCCTGTATAGAAATCGCCAAAACCCCCTCGGATGCATACAAGTACACGACCAAAGGAAATTTAGTTGCCGTTATTTCAAACGGAACGGCAGTCCTGGGACTAGGGAATTTAGGTGCCCAAGCAGCCAAGCCGGTCATGGAAGGAAAAGGAGTTCTATTTAAACAATTTGCCGACATCGATGTTTTTGATATTGAAGTCGCCACGGAAAATCCGGATGAATTCATCAATTGCGTTAAGCTTTTAGGACCAACTTTTGGTGGAATCAACTTAGAGGACATCAAAGCTCCCGAATGTTTTTATATTGAGGAAAAATTAAAAGAACTCATGGACATTCCCGTTTTCCATGATGACCAGCATGGCACTGCAATTATCTCAGGGGCGGCCTTTTTAAATGCACTCGAATTAACCGGTAAAAAAGCCGAACAGGTGAAAATTGTCTTTAGCGGTGGAGGAGCCGCAGCCATCTCTTGCGCCAAACTCTATCTCGAATTAGGGGTAAAAAAAGAAAACCTTATCATGTGCGATTCCAAGGGGGTTATTTACGAAGGTCGTGACGAAGGGATGAATAAATATAAAGCCTTTTTTGCCACACGCTCTAAAACTCGAACTCTAGCTCAGGCTCTTGATGGAGCCGATGTTTTTGTCGGGGTCTCCGTTGCAGGGGCCGTCACCAAAGACATGATCGCTTCAATGGCAAAAAATCCCATCGTTTTTGCCATGGCCAACCCCGACCCTGAGATTAGCTACCCTGAGGCTCTATCGGTTCGAAACGACATCATTATGGCCACCGGCCGCTCCGACTTCCCCAATCAAGTAAACAATGTTTTAGGCTTCCCCTTCATTTTTCGAGGGGCATTAGATGTGAGAGCCAAGGCCATCAATGAAGAAATGAAAATTGCGGCTGTAAAGGCCTTAGCAAAACTTGCCAAAGAGGATGTTACAGACCAAGTGATTAAAGCCTACGGAGGAAAGCGCTTTAAGTTTGGCCCTGAATACATTATTCCAAAGCCTTTTGACTCACGAGTTCTTCTTTGGGTCACGCCTGCGGTAGCAGAAGCAGCCATAAAAACCGGAGTTGCGCAGACCCAACTTGATCTTGATGTTTATCGTGCCCAGCTAGAAAACCGGCTCGGCATTCGACAAAGTTTTGTTCGCTCAATAAAGGATAAAATCATTCGCCCGGAGGGTGACTCGCTTGAAAACCTTCCTAAGATCGTTTTTCCAGAAGGATACAACCCCAAAATTTTAAGAGCTTGCGAAATAATTATTCAAGAAGGAATCGCAAACCCCATCCTCCTTGGAAATGTTCAAAGAATCAAAGAGACTATTGACCAACTCGGACTCAGTGCTGTCAAATCCGCCACTATCATTCAGCCCTCAACAGCAGAAAAACGCGAGACATATGCAAATGAGTTTTGGCATTTACGCCAACGAAAAGGATTCACCAAAGAACAATGTTTTTCACTTATGAAAAATGAAAACTATTTTGGCTCTATGATGGTTAAAAAGGGAGATGCCAGTGGGATCTTAAGTGGCGCTACACAAAGCTATCCAGATACCATTCGCCCATTTCTCCAAACAGTAGGAGCCCGTGAAGGGATGACGATTGCGGGCGTCTATATGATGCTCTTTAAAGATAAGATTATTTTCATGGGGGATACGACCGTCAATATCGACCCCACTGCCGAGCATTTAGCGGACATCGCTATTTGCTGTGCTGAAGAGGCACGATTCTTCGATATTGAACCTAAAGTGGCAATGCTTTCGTTTAGTAATTTTGGAAGCAATACTCACCCCTATTCTGAAAAGGTTAGAAAAGCGACTCAGATTGTTCGACACCGTCGACCGGACATCATTATTGATGGGGAAATGCAAGCCGATACGGCCATTGTTCCCGATATTGTTAACGAGACCTTCCCTTTTTGTCAGATCAAAGGCGGAGCGAATGTTTTAATCTTCCCCGATCTCCAGTCGGCCAATATCTGCTACAAGCTCATGCAAAGACTGGCAGGGATAGAAGCGATTGGGCCCATCCTTCTTGGGATGAATAAACCCATCAATGTGCTTCAACGTTCTTCAGACGTGGACGAAATCGTTAATATGGCGATCATCACCGTCTTAGAAATTCAGAATATGTTTTATTAGTTAAATTCTATCGCTTGAAGCGCGACAGAATTTAGTTAGCAGCACCAACGCACTCGAGCTTGGCCACTTTGCTTCTTTAATTCAAGCTGCAAAAATTTCCCATCTCGAGTCAAAATGTCTCGTCATCAAGATTTGAATTTACAGTTTCTCTTAAACTCGGGTTTTAGCCCTCTCGTTTTCCAGGGAAGAAAGAAAACGCAAACTCTGGCACGAGCTGTGCTTGCCTGAATCGCTTCAATGAAAACACTCATTTTTTTAATTAGCTTTCTTAATACATTGGCTTTGGCCGAATCCTCCATGATTCAGGCCATGAAGGAACAACAATTAATTGAAACGGGACATCAGGCTTTTTTAAATCGCTGTAGCGGTTGTCACGGGCAGGCGGCAGACGGCAATGGGCCCGCCAGTGTCATGTTAAACCCCAAACCCAGAAACTTGGTCTCAGGGAGCTTTAAGTTTCACTCGACCTCCTCCGGTGTTCTTCCCAATGTGGAAGACCTGATGAAAACATTAAATCAAGGAGTTATCGGGACTTCAATGCCTTCATTCCGCGAGGTTTCCGAGCAAGAAAGGCTGGCTATCGTGATGTATGTTCGAAGTTTACGTCCCGACTTTAAAGAAACCTTGGCGGATCAAATTCCACTTAATATTCCTAGACCCCCTAAAGATATTTTCTCAAACAAAACGGGACTGCTTGGAGCTGCAAAAAAAGGAAGAGCCCACTACGTGAAGGCTTGTATTCTTTGCCACGGGGAAAAAGGAATGGGGAATGGACCAAGTGCCGCAGAACTTACTGATGCCGACAACCAACCTATTAAACCCGCCAACTTAAGACTCCCCTATATTAAAAGCGGTAAGACGCCTCAAGATCTTTTCAAAGCTATCACCGTCGGCCTTGATGGTTCTCCTATGCCTGGATTTGAAACTCTCTTCAGTGAGGCACAACGATGGGAACTTGTGGCCTATGTCTACTATCTAAGAGGAGTGGAAGCAGGGATCTATAACGAAGGGGATAAAATCGAATGACGCAAGCAGAACACAAAAAAGAGGAATTGATCGACTATAAATTGATTTCCTGGCATTTCTACGCTGGAATTTTTTATATCTTTGTTTCGATCCTAGCCGGCTTAAGTTACTCACTACAATTCTTGCAAAAATATCCTTTTCCGGGCGTCGAATTTCTAAGCCCCGGAAGAATTCGCTTGGTTCACACCAATGGAGTTGCGTTTGGCTGGCTTATCAATGGGCTAGTGGCCATTCTTTACTACATCATTCCAAAACTCACCGGCCATTCAGTGCTTTCTCGTAAACTTAGCTACTTGGTTTTTTGTGTATACAACGTTCTAGTCGTAGGGTGTGTCATTGGATACTTGGCGGGCAAAGGGCAAGCTATTGAATGGGGGGAGACTCCGGCGTTTTTAGATCCCTTTATTGCCCTAGGAGTTGTTCTTCTCGTAATTAATTTACTTACTCCTATTTTTAAAATCAGAGCCCAAAAAATGTATGTGAGTTTATGGTATGCCGCTGCAGCACTGATATGGACACCTTTGGTCTATGTCATGGGGAATTTTCTTCCCCAATATATTTATCCCGGAACTAGCGGCGCTACTATCACTTCGATGTACATTCACGATCTAGTAGGACTCTCCGTCACTCCTCTCGGCATAGCCGCGACTTATTACCTTCTTCCCGTTGTCATGAAGCGGCCGCTTTATAGCCATGCTCTTTCCATCATTGGATTTTGGGGATTAGCTTTTTTCTACCCCTTAAACAGCGCTCACCACTATCTGTTTTCGCCAATTCCGATGTGGACTCAATACGCAAGCATCGGAGTTCATGTCGTTGTTTATACGGTGGTATTTAATATTTTCGCTACGATTGCAACCGATTGGAAGCAGTTGCCGGACAATATTCCTTTAAGATGGATCTTTTTCGGTACCCTTGCTTATCTTATCACCTGCATTCAATGCGCGGTCCAAGTGACCCTTTCAGCACAATCCATCATTCATTTCACCGACTGGGTAGTAGGCCATTCTCATTTTGTGCTCTTTGGAACATTCAGCTTTTGGGTCACGGCTTGGGTGTACTACATCCTTCCAAGAATTTGGGGAGTTCCCCTTTACTCGCTCTCGCTGGCTCGATGGCACTTTTGGCTATCGGCTTTAGGAATTTCGATCATGCAGATTGATCTTCTAGCCGCCGGAGTCATGCAAGGAATGATGTGGAAGAACTTAGTTCCCTTCATCGACAGTGTCGCAGCTAGTGCCCCGTTTTGGTGGACTCGCACCTTCTCTGGAATCATGATTCTAACGGGTGAGTGTCTGTTTTTGGTTAATTTGTATTCGACTTGGCAGGATAGCAAGCGAGTTTCATCGGGAGTCTTACAATCTCAAACCGTTTAAAGTTTTTGATCTGTTTTTTTGCGGAGGCTACATGGATTTTATCGAGAAATTTAGTGGAGTATTTTTAATTGCGGGGCTTTTTCTCTTTTTCATGGCTTTTATCGGGCTTGCAGTTGTTCCGGTTTGGATGGTGGATAAGGTTGAGCCCAGACAAGAAATTGCAACTTCAGTTCCTAAACTTTATTTAGATACCTATTCCGATGTTGAGACTTATAAGGCGGCTCTAAGGAAAGGAAGAGATATTTATATCGCTGAAGCTTGTTGGCATTGCCACAGTCAATATGTGCGACCTACAGCGAATGAAGAACTTAGATACGGACCGGTCTCAATGCCAGGAGAATATCAGAACGAGCTTAATCTTCCCCAATTGTTCGGCACCCGCAGAGTCGGACCCGATTTAAGCCGAGCGGCCTACAAAAAATCCAACGATTGGCATTATGCTCATCTCTACAATCCCACTAGCGTAGTACCTCAATCGGTGATGCCGTCTTACCCATGGTATTTTGAAGTCAAAGACGGAGTGCCTCAACCTAAAGAAGAGGCTAAGGCTTTAGTCGCTTATCTCCAATGGCTGGGAAGCTCTGTCGTTGAAAAATCCGAGAGCTTTGCAAGCTACATTGACAACCCTCTCCCGCCTAAGGAGTGATACATGAACTCAAACGAACAAAAGCGAAGTTTCACTGCTTTTCACATAAGTTGCGTTGCGATTTTTGGCCTGATTATTTTTTTAATCCTCTTCATCCAAAAGGGCTGGGGAGATATTACCCGCTCTTTGTGCACCTTTTATTCTTTAGCCACTGCTTTCTTTTTCTTAATCCAACTCTACGGTTTTGTGATCTCTCAGACCAAGTACTCGGAAGAGATTGAAGAACCTAAATTTACCATGTTAAAGGGCAAGGAAGATCAATGGCACAATTACGCTCAAAATTAAAGTTTCCAAGAACTTTCCCTCCCCTCTGTTTGGTCTGCGGGATAGATTCCACCCCTATCAAAGTTTTCTTGATTTTTGTCATGGGAGGCTTGGCTCTAGCCTCTGTGTGCCTTTTGCTCTGGGCGGTTGGAACGAAACGAATTGAATCAAATGAAGACAATGCCTCTCTAGCCATCGAAGCAGAAAAGAGAAAGGGATAAGACTTTGCAACACGAAGAAAACAAACCAAATTTACAGGAAAAAGATTTTTTGATCTATCGAGGAAATCAGGTTCCGCGAGTGATTCGCTTGGTGTGGACACTCATTATTATCTTTAGTATCTTTTATACCGTCAAATACGTTTGGCCGGATCTCAAACTATGGATACAAAGAGTCAAATAACCGACTTACCCGAACCTAAGCCCACTCTAAGAACCTTCACCTAAGATACCGAGAGACAATGGCGGCTCTTTATCGTGTTTATTCGGTTCGTTACTTTTTACGCCTGTATTCACAAGCTCTTTATTCCACTGTGTTTAAACTTTACTCGCCTTAAGGGTTCACCCTATTCCGAAATTCAGTTTTCGCTCGTTCTCCCACTGGCCCTTACCCTTTTGTCTCGTAGAATAAAACAACTGACCCCGACTTTCTGCTTTTTTTTTTTGCTCATGGCTATCTCTTTTGGATTGATCGAGGTCTAATTTGTGTCTATCGGAAGACATGCGGGTTGGTTTGGATTTAGTCGACTGCTTTCTTCAGTTCCTATGGCTATCGCCTGTGGGTTTGCTATGACAAAACCTAGTTTTAAGCCTCAGTTTAAATTTACCTGGTTTGGAGCCATCACTCTACTTCTCTTGACTCTCACTTACGAATGGTACTTTCTCAACAGACCGTCTACTCCCACGCAGAAAAATACCATCCAGGAAACACGACTCATTCCCTCAAATGAACATTTAGATTGTGGAGCCCAAGCACTTGAGGTTTCTAAGGGCCACACAACGAATTCGCTATCCGTTTTAGAGATCAGTGAATGCGGCTTCAAACCTCCCATTTACACTCTCCCTAATGGACACCTCACCGTACAAAACAACACTCCACGGTCGGTGAATATCCACCTGCTCGTGTTTGAACGGGAGAAAAAAAGAACTCTTTGGAATGTCGTACTTCAACCCAAGGAGCAGCGGAACTTTAATGCTATTATCATTTCCTCCGATTCGATAGGAATGCTCTACAGCGATTCGGCTCCTGAATTTAGGTTATCGGCCGTTCGAAATACTTCATCAAACCACGCATGGAGTCTCTCCAGAAAACCTATTAAGGCTATTGAGATTTCGGAGAAAAAATGACGATGACTTTTGATCTTTGGATACATCTTTTAGAACTTGCCATGGTAGGTGGAATTGCTTTTACCATCTGGTACACGAAGACTCGAGGAAACAAGCGTGGATAGCGTTTTCACCATCTCACCTTCGGAACCTGAGACCGGCATTCCAATCACGGTCTCAGTGAAAGAAAAGGATCTTGGAGTTACGGAATTAGGGCTTCTTATTTCACAGAATGATTCAACGCCCAATCGAGCCGAACTCACAGCGGCTCCTGATGGAACACGAATGGCTCAGTTCGTACTCTATCAAGCAGGAGACTATCACCTTAAAGTCGGAGGACACGAGACTCTAATTCATATCTCCCCTCGCCGAGATGTAAGTTTTCTTTTTGAATTAGGCTTTTTAACCCTATCGGTCATTTTTATCTTAGGAGGCATCCTCATATGGAATCGAAAAAAACGATTTTCAAAGGCTATATCTTCCTGACTCTTTGGGCCATCTTAATCGCGATAGGAATCGTTTTAAAAAGGGTTTACGGGATGCCGGACCTGATGGTCTTTTTTCATTTACCTGCCGCCGTTTGCCTCGTGCTGGCTTGGTGTTTTTTATCGAAAAATATCAGAGAGAGATACCAATCGGAATTACTTAAAAGGTAAGGCTAAAAATTGACAGCTCTGTCTTCTAAGGTTCGAATCCTTACTTTGCCTCTGCCATCAACCATAAGAAACACAGACAGTTAGGTGTTTGCTAGTATCATTTTTTATTTTGAGACTAAGCTCTCGTCTTCCTGTTTGTTTTATTGCTGCTTGTTTTGGTCGGAGCTGGAATCAGTCAGGAACGAGTTTATAGTCAGTTGAAATTTGAAGCATGACCTCCCCGCGTTTAGAGTTGGTTTTACGACAAATCAACCATAACGAGAGAGGTCATGATGAGAGCAACGGTACTAGGACGAGGACGAAGAATCAATGAAAAGGCACAGGATGCCATACGTGAGTTGGAAGAGGATCAGGGCCGCGAAAGCAGGTTGCAAATGATCCAGATGTTGATTCCACTGGCGTTAAAAGCAGTTGAGGATGAACTTCAGGGAGAGGTTCGAGGGCTTGTAGGCAAGCGGTATAGCCGTGGTAAAGAGCATACTCGTTGGGGCAGCAATGACGGCTCGGTATATTTAGGAGATCAAAAGGTGGCCATTCCAGTTCCCCGAGCAAGACACAAACTAAAGGAAGTGGAAGTTCCATTAGAAAGTTACCACCAGCTTCAGAGCCCGGGGATAATCGACGAGATGTCATTACGCAGGGTTATTAATGGTATTGCGCAGAGCAAGTACGAAAAGGCCGCCATAGCTGTGCCCGAGACCTTTGGGATCAAGAAGACATCGACATGTCGCCGTTTCATGCGGGCCTCTGGCAAGAAGTTAAGAGAATTTTTAGAGCGGGATTTATCTACCCACGATATCGTCGCCATTTTTATGGATGGGAAAACTTTTGCGGAACATTCCATTGTCATCGCTCTTGGGGTGACAATGAATGGCGATAAGGTTCTCTTGGGTTTTGTCGAAACATCCACTGAGAACCATAAGGTGTGTCGGGACTTCATTCTCGGGATGAAGGAGCGCGGATTACGATTGGATAACGAGATTCTCTTTGTTATCGACGGAGGCAAAGGCCTCTACAAAGGAATTAAGGAAGTCGTTGGCGAAAAAGCTGTCATTCAGCGCTGCCAGTGGCATAAGCGTGAGAACGTACTTGAATACCTTTCAATGGAGAAAAAGATTTATTTCCGACGAAAACTCCAATCTGCCTACGAGCAGCTGACATATGAGAAGGCGAAGAATAAGCTGTTGGCGATACGACGCGAGCTGATGCTGATCAATCAGTCGGCAGTGGGGAGCCTTGATGAGGGGTTTGAAGAGACGCTGACGCTTCACAAACTTGGGCTCTTCGAAAAGCTGGGCAGAAGTTTTAAGACGGCAAATTGTCTTGAAAATGTGAACAAGGGGCTCGCCCGCTATACCGACCGAGTGGATTACTGGCACAATAGTAATCAACGGCAACGGTGGGTGGCCACCGCTCTGGTGGAGATAGAGCCGGGTCTCAACAAAGTTTCTGGATACAAATTTCTTGGTGAGCTTAGACGAGCGATGGGCGCTCTGAAAGCTGGCAAGGAAGTGATTGCGGCGTGACGGTCATGCAGACAATTTCAACTGAGAAAAAACTTGCGCCAATCAGTCACGTGACCAAGCATTATATTGACTTGAAGGTTTACGAGACAACCGCGCTTAAATCTCTAAAAGATGATTTTTCAAATCTTTTTTCCCTAAGCACTCTTTCGTTTTTAAACTTTAAAATTATAGTCCAGATAAATGTCGATTATCGGCCTGGGGTCGAAAAATTCGAATGCCATCAGTTATTTGCTCCTCTTTAAATTTAGTTAGAGCTTTGAGAGGCGTCTCTGTAACCCAGGGTACCTTATCAAAAAATACAACTACAGTATTTGGGAATTTTGAAATAAGGCGTTGCATGCCTTCAACGGTTAGAGGCATCCCACCTGCATAATTTCCCTCCCCGTACCAAAGGAGTTCCCACCATGTATTAGTAATAATTAAATCCGTGCCATTGAGAGATTGGACCACTTTTTTCATGGTATTGCGATGCGGAATCTCGTAAGTTTTATAATAATCATAATGGCTATAATGTGCCCGAATTGTTCGAAAACAAATTAGTGAAATAAGGACTAACATCAAGCCATTGAGATAGAGTGGGAACTTTTCTAACCTAAAGTCTCGCATCCAAAATAACAAATCCTTACTGAGCTGGACCAAACCCAATACAAACACATAATCGTAATAACGATTAACATCCAGAACCAAAGAGTTTACTAATATTTGAAATCCTAACAAACCTAGTAGGTGTAAATACCGCTTTCTGGAAGGCTGATAAAAACAAGCTCCCAGTAAGCAAAAAATAACTACAAAAAAATCAGGCCTGCTTCTTAGCGAGGATTTTAAATTAAAGACCCGCAAAATTCCCCTGATAACCTTTGTAGTTAAATTGTGTATCAAAGCGGGGTCATAAAAAATATCCTGGATTGGCCTAATCTTATCGATATACCCCTCTATCGACACATATGGATGAAAAACTTGCGTGCCAAAAACGTAGAAGGTGTGATCCGACGAGGAAGCTCCCCCAAGTATATATCGAAGTTGATTAATGGCTAAAAAAGTAAGCGTGAATGAAAATATTAAAGCAGAAGCCGCTCTTAGCCGTTTAGACCAAGCTAAAATGATTTCCACCAGATAAAACAATAAAATAAAAATTGCCTCCGGCCGACAATGAAATCCACATCCAATCAAAATTCCAATCAAGATGATTGAAAAGGTTGTTTTTTCAATTCGCCAATCCTCCCACAGCCCAATAAACAAAGCTAAAACTGGCAATTGCGTGGCAGCGCTGAAAGAAGCCCCTTCAATCGAATCGAGCGCAATCATTGCTAAAAACAGGATAGTAGTTGCTAGGAAACTTTTAAGCTTTTTTAAAATCAAGAGAAAACAAATCAGCCAGAAGATGCTTTGAGTAAGGTAAAATGTAAAATCTGAAACCCCAAATAGCTTGATGGCTCCAGCAAAAATGAATACTGGGAAAACATAGTTATACCAGTAAGGTTGTTCATTGATTTTATAATCATCCCTAAATATTTGAGCTGCGGCTGAAATACCAATGTTCTGCAATGATCCCGTCTGCGAAAATGCCTTGGCAGGTTGAAGTATCATTGCTACGTCAATTCCGATAGGTGATGGACTAAACACAGGCAAAGAGGAAAACAATAGAACAAACAGGGCCCATTGACTTGTCCTGAATATTTTATGATTTAATTTCTCAAACGCCTTCACCATCGGATTTAATGTGCGCGATTGCATTTAATGAAATTCTAACACCAGTTGGCTATGGAATACACTAAATAGCTTCGAAGACGTAAACTTACTTGCAACGACTTCAGAAAGCGGGAATCAACTCGTCGTATAGCACCTTTTGTCAGTTATAATTTGCGCTGAAGACTTACGACACGCCCTTGGATCTCAAGATTTTTTCCTTGAGTCGGAATGGGGTGCATGCGTTTGTTTTCTGGAATAAGAAGAACTTCCCCGTTTCTTACAGAATATTTTTTCACTGTGGTTTCGCCATCCAGAAGGGCCACAACAATATCCCCCTCTTTCACTCGAGAGCC
>VGSE01000066.1 GCA_016875135.1 Deltaproteobacteria bacterium | reverse complement strand
CAGCGGCTGTAGCTGCAGCAGCTGCAGTTACTGCAACTGAAGTAACAAGCTCAACTAATCCAAACGCATAAAGCCAATCTTTTCAATTTTTTTTAAAAAAAGGAGCCCGCATTTGGGCTCCTTTTTTCTTACTTACCAATATTTTGCACTATAAACGAACTTCATGGCCGTTTGAACCTCTTAAAAAATACTTAATTGGTGCAGGTATAATTTCTCACACGAAAAAGAATAAAGGACGTTTTGTTTGCCTATACTTTCAACAGTACTCTTGCAAGCATACATATGTCTTAGCCGTTTCTTCTACACCCATGTATACAACCTGAGCACAGTGCCTGAAATTAGGTATTCGAATTGCACCTTAGATGTTACAAAGGGGATTCTCAATCATGATCGCGATGAAAAAGGCTATTTTAAGCCCGATTGAATCTTTCCACTGGAAAGAACTCGACGATAAATACTATCGACTGAGTTTTTATGACCTGCAAGGGCATCAAGCTGAAAAGACCATTTCAAAAGAGATTCTGGACTCTGCGCTTAAATTATTTAACGGAAAAACGCATTTGATCAAACGTTCTTCGGGAGGCTATAGCCCCGCTTTTCCCAACAAACTACTTATTTACCATTCCTTAGACAGCGAAACACCCCAGGAACTCCAGGGAAATATCCTCCGGATAAATGCTACATTTCTGGACTTTGAAAGAAATGACCGCAATGAAATCATCAGCAGCAAATTGATTCTTCACAATAAAAATGTCTCCCCATCTTCGTTTCGCCTGCTCGCGGATAAAGAAGACCCTTTCAAACACCAATATTGGCTTGATTCTGGTTCTCAAATCATCCCAGTTTCAGTTTTTGATTTTTTTCGTTCTCAGGACGAGATAATACGGGCCTGTTTTGTCAAAACAAAAGATCTCAATACAATTTCTAAAGTTGAAAGAGGACAGAAAAGACCGATCACAATCTACTCAGCACCTGAGTCTGTCCTACGAGTCTCTCTTCCCGAGGAAGCTAACAGTGTTGTGGAGTGTCACACAGCTTCAATGTCTCTATTGGCTTTATCCAAAGACAACAACAGTCTAGATATACCTGACTTTTTAAAATTTGGACCTCCACAAACTATACCGACAGGCTCCCCAATAGATATACTCAACCATTATTTAAGAATTTGTCAGGATCCCCACGCTATCTCACTTAAGAAATCGTTTCTTTCGGTTTTAGAACGACCGATTGAAATCCAAGATGAATCGAATCTTGTGCCTTTTGGGGTATTTGAGCGAACTTAATGCCTGTACATTTTAGTGGTTTATAGTAATGATTTAGACTATAAATCGCCACCTATGATCTCATGTGAAAACCTATCCTTAAGTTTTGGTGGCCGAAAGCTCTTTGATGATGTCACTCTCAAATTTGTTCCTGGTAACTGTTATGGTGTGATTGGAGCCAACGGTGCTGGAAAATCAACTTTTCTTAAGGTCCTATCCGGGGTCATTCCCCCCTCTACAGGCAGCGTATCGATCACCCCTAGAGAAAGAATCGCAACATTAAAACAGGACCATTTCATTTATGATAATGAAGAGGTCTTACGAACAGTTTTAATGGGCCACACGGAACTTATCTCGGTCATTAAGGAACGAGAAGAGATCTATGCTAAAGAGGAGTTCACTGAAAAAGATGGAGACAGAGCTTCGGAACTAGAAACTCTATTTACAGATTTAGAGGGTTGGGAAGCCGAATCAAATGCAGCCATCCTATTAGCCGGTCTTGGAATTTCAACTGAACTGCACAGCAAAAAAATGCGAGAACTTGTCGATGGGGACAAGGTAAAAGTTTTATTGGCTCAAGCGCTTTTCGGTAAGCCAGACATTTTACTCCTTGATGAACCTACCAACCATTTAGATGTAGATGCAATCGAATGGTTAGAAGACTTCCTGATGGTTTTTGAGAAAACTGTGATTGTTGTCTCTCACGATCGCCATTTTCTTAACACCGTCTGCACCCACATGACCGATATTGATTTTGGCAAGATCACTCTTTTTACGGGTAACTATGACTTTTGGTATGAATCAAGCCAATTAGCTCAACGAATGCTTGAGGAAAAAAATAAGAAACTTGAGGACAAAGCCCAGGAACTAAAAGCCTTCATTGCCCGATTTAGCGCTAACAAATCAAAATCAAAACAGGCTACTTCAAGACGAAAACTCCTTGATAAACTCACTTTAGATGACATTCGACCTTCCTCAAGAAAATACCCATTCTTTGGATTCAAACCCAGTCGAGAACCGGGAGACCAAATTTTAAAATGCCAAGACCTTTCATGCTCGGTCGATGGATTACAGTTATTTACCAAGGGAAACTTGGTTGTGGATAAAGGAAATCGGATCTGCCTAGTTGGGGATAATGAAATTGCCATTTCCTCTTTCTATAGAATAATTGCTAGCGAACTCTCCCCCGAGCGAGGAGAATTTTCTTGGGGAGTCACAACCTCTCAGGCCTATTTCCCTAAAGATAATGCTAATTATTTTAACGATAAGAATATTTCTCTCATCGATTGGATGCGGCAATACTCTGAAGAAAAAGCCGAAACTTTCATAAGAGGATTTTTAGGTCGCTTTTTATTTTCCGGTGACGACGCAGTGAAGAAGGTAGGAGTTCTTTCTGGAGGAGAAAAAGTTCGCTGCATGTTTGGAAAGATTGTTCTAACTGGCGCTAACGTGCTTTTGTTGGATGGCCCTACAAATCATCTTGATCTTGAGTCTATTACTGCTCTCAACAATGCTCTCATGAGATTCCCTGGTGTGATCTTATTCTCTTCGCACGATCATGAATTTAACCAAAGCTTGGCGAACAGAGTTCTGGAAATTACCCCATCGGGTTTTGTGGATTATCGTATGACGTATGATGACTACCTTGCAGAGAAACGGAAGGCCAAGAAATCTCGCTAGCGAGTGACTTGGGTCTATTAAGACAGGTTATTTTTTGTGACGACCCATCTTGATAAAAGCGGAACTCAAGTTCTTGTTTTCTGATCGCAGCTAGAATTGCTTCAGGATGACGTTCACAATCTAGAACGGTTTTCCAAGAGGTCATCTGCCGTGCAATATGGAGATCACTCGAAGCTATTTTGGGTAGTTTACTCTGAAGAACTTCGGTAAATAATCTGTCGCCACTTGCGACCTCCCAGGCATCAAAGGCCCGGGCTAATTCCTCTCGGCGATTCCAAAGATGATAGGTCTGCTTCTCGAGCTTACCGGAGTCAACCGGATGAGCTGCAACAGAAAGGGCCCCTTGTTCTTTAATCGCCTTCGCGATCTCCAAGACATCTCCATCGGCTGAAATATAACTTGAGACTCCAAGCGCTAGAATGTGCGCGGAGCGGTGATTTGAGATTGAGTTTTTAGACAACTCAACTCCAGGAATCACTACCATGCGATACAACTTCCAGGCTCTATCGGCTTCATTCCTCAATGTCTCAAGGTAATGGGAAAAAGTTTCTGGAGTCAAACATAGGCCCAAATGACCTGCTGCTTTTCCGATTAAGGTTTTAGTTTCTCCCACATGATCAGTTATAGCTATGGCTCCAAAACCTCTTTGACCATATAGGTCAATCACTTCCGAAATAGGTAATTTTCCATCACTGAGGTTAGAGTGAACATGGAAATCGGCTAACATCATGTTTTTTAGAATAACTGGTTCCTGTGAGGATTTTGTTAGGGGAAAGTAAGTTTTTCGTTAATACTTACTCACTTTGAATGGGCTTTTTAAGAGGTTCAAAAGGCCATGAAGTTTGGTCCTCTATCAGTCTTTGTTATTTAAGAAAAAACATATCGGACCAGCCTCTTAAAAAGCCCATTCAAAGGAAGCAGGTATCTTTCGTTAGGAGTTAAGATATCAACTTGAGTATAATAAATAAAAACTTAAAAAACCCTTGTGAAAAATCCACCAAATTTACTCGATTCCCATTTAACTCGCGAAGCCATTGCCGGAATGACTACCTTTTTTACGATGGCCTATATCATCTTTGTGAATCCGGCTATTCTTTCAACTGAAGGAACCGGAATGAGTTTCGAGGGGGTTTTAACGGCCACTGTTCTTCTATCTTTTTCAATGACGCTTCTCATGGGGCTCTATGCAAAGTTACCGTTTGCCGTGGCTCCGGGAATGGGAATTAACGCCTTCTTTGCTTACTCCCTCATCTTAGGCCAAAAAATCCCATTTGCGACAGCTTTAGGAATAATCTTCTGGGCAGGTGTGTTTTTTATTTTAATCTCGGTCACTCCGGTCCGCGAACGCATTGCCCAAGCCATCCCTCACAACTTAAGGGTCGCCTCAGCTGCAGGAATCGGAATTTTCTTATCTTTTATCGGATTAAAAAATACAGGGCTCGTCGTAAGCGACCCCGTTACTTTCGTTAAAGTTGGAACTATAAATAAATTTGTTCTTCTTAGTTTTTTGGGAATGGGCCTTAATCTTTATCTACTTCGAAAGAAAAACCCATTTGCTTTCCTAGCGGGTATTTTAGTTGTGACTCTGTTGGCCCTTAGTTTCGGGTTCATTCAACCTCCTAAAGAAATTCTGAAATGGCCCAACTTTTCTACAGTGTTTTTTAAATTAGATGTTATCTCCCCTTTGAAACTGTCTTTACTTCCCGCAATCATATCGATTCTTTTTACCGATTTGTTCGACTCTATTTCGACATTCATCGGAGTTGCGCACGCTTCTAATTTAAAAGATGAAAATGGGGATCCTAAGAACCTCAAGCAGGGGCTCATTGTAGATGCTATTGCAACTATGAGTGCGGGGCTTTTGGGAACCTCCTCAGGAACAGCTTATATTGAAAGTTCTGCAGGAATTGAAGTTGGAGGAAGAACTGGGCTTACATCTATCTTTACGGCTCTGTGTTTTCTTCCTTGTCTGTTTCTAAGTCCCTTAGCAGCTATCGTCCCTACTTATGCAACAGCCCCAGTGCTTATTATTGTTGGCGGGTTAATGTTTCGAACAGTTCACGAACTCAAATTGGAACGGTTAGAAGATAGTATCCCGGCGTATCTAACCATTGTTCTCATCCCGCTTACCTTCTCGATCACTCAAGGGATTCTCTGGGGTTTTATCTCTCATTTTGTCATGTATATGCTTGCTGGTCGAAGAAGAGAACTTCCCAAAATGCAGGTGGCTTTGGCTTTTATTTCCCTAAGTCTATTGATCATTGAATCTTTAAAACTAAATTAAAGTTTTTGTTTTTTGATCCAATCTTGAATTCGAGAAATCACCCATTGCGGGTCTTCAAGAGGAAGATCATGATTAGCTGTAGGGTGAGTTTTTAATTCCCAATTCAACTTTGACTGAAGGGTTGAGGAGCAAGCAGAATCTACCAATCGATCTCCTAAACTATTCAAAAGAAGTATAGGAGGAGTCTTTTGAGATAACTTGGGTCGAAATCGATACGCCGCAACTAACTGTCTTACAAAGTTAATTTTTGTCGCCGGATGATTCTGGTAGGCCATTACCCGCTGTTTAAGGCTCTTTTCTCCAATGGTAAAATGAGAGGTCGTAAGTTCCAAAACTTTTTTTTCTCTTTTCTGAACATCTCGGGTTAGGACGATATTCAGTAAAGGGATCCAAGCTCTGGGCTTTAGGCGCTGATAAAAGGGATTAATCCCAGAAAGACTGATATTGATAAAAACTCCGCCGTTAAGTTCATTTGAAAATCTCTGAATCCACTCAAGAGCCACCATTCCCCCCAACGAAATCGCTAAAACGAAACAATGGGGAGTTTTTCCGGAAAGTTGACGCTCACTTTTCAGGTGGTCTTTTACTTGAACTCTAATTGATTCGACCATTTCCGCAACGGTCAGGGGGCAATTCATTTTCCAGTTTTTGCCGCTTCCCGGAAGATCCAGCATCACCACTTTATGATTAGGAAAAGCTAGTTCAAACTTCGAAGGAAAATCCTCCCAATGAGCAGATTCTCGCATCAATCCTCTGATAAAAAACCAATAAGTGGGAGAACTAGTCGTCATACCAAAAATCGATGGCTTGCTTCCTTAAGATTATTTTTTCATTAGGAGGAATTTCGGCCCAATGACCTGGAGACTGAATTGCACGAAAGAGAAAATCAAAAAGGTGTATATGACGACGAAGGGTTCTTTGTAGTCGATGACGTGTGATGGGGTTAAACACTCCCAAGATAGAAAACATTTGTCGAAAATTTTTTCTTACCCAAAGCCAAGACCCCATCTCTAAACAAAAAGGCAAAAACAATCTATTCCCTTCTAAACTCTGGTGCTGATCATAAAGATAGTCCCACAGATCCCCATGGGTCACATATTGCCGAGATTGGGGTTCGATTTTATAAATATGATTAGGGTAAGTTTTATCAAGCATGCTCTTTAAAGCAAAAACCTCAGCCAAATGCTTAAAAGGATTTCTAGTTTTAGCGTAGGGAAACCAAAACCTGTCTCTCGCTCCATAGCCGGAATGAACATCTACGCTGATAGCAACCTTAGATTCAAACACCTCTTCTCTAACAAACCGACACAGGATCTGAGCTTCATATTCCATCGGCGCATTGAATGGCCCCTGATACCAAGGCAACTTTGAGGATATTCTGTGCCCTCCATAAAGAGACAAGGGGTGTAATTTTTCGGCTTTTACCGGAGCGTTTCTCATAAGGTCCACACCTTGACCGTTAGAACGCCTTTTCAAAAACATTCCGACCGGATTAATTACCGGTAAAAGAACTAACCGATTTCTTTTTAAAACGTCTTGGGTGCTTTTATCCCACTGAAGCAAGTTCAGAAATGTTCTCAGGTAGGCTAAACTCACTTGGCTTCCAATGCGTTCAAGACCATGAACTCCGGAAAAGAGACTAAAAGTAGGTACCGTTTTATCTTCAGTGCCTAGAACAATACCAATTAGAGGAAAAACATGATCCGAATGCTCTATTTCACCTAGAAGCTTTACGGTTCCCCAACTTCCTACAAGCTCAATAAGCTCAAAGAGTTCGTCGAGCTCCGGAAGAAGGCCGACATAACGTTTGATATTCAATTCATTACCTAAAGGTTTAACTAATTTCACGGCGATCTTTGAGGATTAAAGGGTTAATTTCAGACAAGAAACAACAACACACTCAGTATAACTTTTTAATTCGAGTTTGTCAGCCGAGCCCTTAAAGCATTTTTTATCAATCAGGCCGGTAACGCCGTTCGTAAAGCTGTGTTAGTGACTCCATGTCCAGAACGGTAAAGAAATCTACACAGTGAAAATCTCGGTCTAACGCCGGAGTTGAAGACACTTTAGCCCCTGCCTTTAGGTAAGATTGTAATAAAGTTGGAATTAACTCTTCAATCGGCTTTGAAATAGCCTCAGCAGCGTCTGAGGGCACTACCGTGAGCCGCGGCATTTCATAAATCGGAAGAGGCTTTGCCTCAACAGAAGTTAATAAAGCGTCCCTAGTACGAAAATGCTCCACTACAAGTGCGACCTCTCTGGGATCCATAGTTTTAACGCTGGAACACCCAAATAAATATTTGGACTTCACTTCATTCATGTATTTCACTAAGCCGCGCCACAATAAATTCATGACTACCCCTTTTCGATAGTCTCGGTGAATGCAAGCCCGACTTAGCTCCAGTTTAACTCCAGGTAGTTCAAAAAAGCCTTGCACAGTGAACTCGCTCTGCGAATAAAAAACATTAGAAAATTCAGAACAAATAAGACGATAGGTCCCCACGATCTTCTGAGTTTCTTTATCAATGATTACCAAGTGGTCGGCCACAGGATCCAAAGATTCGACATCTAAACCAAAAGGAAACTTTTTCTTTCGATATTCCTTGTGAAAAACCTGATAGCGAAGTTTCATGACCTCTTTGAGCTCGGCTCGACTCTCAATTGTCTTAATAATGTAAGAGCCTTTCTCAAAAAAGACGGGGATTTTTCTAGTAAACAACTTTTCAACTCGCCCTGCATGCATGTGATTGCCGTACTGGTTTAATAGCTCTTTAAAGGGCCGAATTTTTCGAAGTTGGTTCAACAAGGGATTCCCCCTCCTTTTAGACCGTTTTTGCCTTACCCCTAAAACTACCTTAAAATTGTTAAGGACTTGTTAAAGGCCCATCAAAAACAGGTCAGGGTCTATCAAGAAACCTTAAAACCTCAAAGCAAATACTTATAAGTATTTAATATTACTTGTTTTTATTGGATTTTAAAAGGGCTTAATCTAATACCCGCTCCCTTTGAGTCGGTTTATTAAGAGATTCAAACGGCAATGAAGCTCGTTCACGATGCGCAGGTTATTGGCCGTTTGCCGATGGGATGATTTATCAAATGAAACTCCAAGAAAACTAATCAAATCTTATAAACCTGGTCCTTTATAAGTCTTTGCATTTTCGGAACAATTAGTTCGGACCAGCCTCTTAAAAAGATCACTTAAAAGGAGCAGGTACTTAAATTTAGATTGGACTTTTTATCTAGTTAAGGTAACTTTTCGAGCGCAAAAAATCCCTAGGAGACAATAAAAATGTGGGTCGTGGGTCAAAGAGTGGTAGCGGAGTTCGAGCCGGAATTAGGCTTAGGAACGGTCATCGAAGTAGTGGGAGCTCGTCTGATTGAAGTCGCTTTCCCTGCGACTCAAGTTAAGAGGCGTTATTCTCAACAAGTGGCCCCCTTACGTCGGTTAGTTTTAAATCCAGGACAAAAAGTAAAAACCAAAGAGGGTAAAGTTCTCGTTGTTTCAGAGATTCAGGAACAAGATGGTCTTTTTCGCTATAAGTCGGAAGAGGGCGGAAAAGTTTGGGAGCACGAATTAGATCATTTGGTGGAGGATACCACCCCTCTCTCTCGTTTTCTTTCAGGTAACTGGGGCCATGGAAAAACTGCCGACTTAAGACAACAAGCTTGGGAACTGCGAGGAAAAAGTTTACATCCCGACACACGCGGACTCATCGGATCCAGAGTCTCACTTCTTCCTCACCAATTGGGTATTGCCTCAGAATTGGCTAGAAGAGAAACCCCAAGAGTTCTTTTATGTGATGAGGTAGGGCTTGGAAAAACCATTGAAGCTGGGCTGATCTTTTCATCCCTACGAGCTCTAGGACGAGCAAATCGGGTTCTTGTATTGGTTCCTGAAGCCCTGGAACATCAATGGTTAGCCGAAATGTATCGACGATTTCAAGAGATGTTTAGTTTAGTAGATGAAGAGCGTTGCGAGCAGGATATGCTTTCCTTGGGCAAGTCTTCATTCTCCATGAATCAAAAGGTATTGTGTTCCCTCAGCTTTTTAACAGAAAACTCAGAGCGCCTTTTAGAAGCGGCTAATGAAAAGTGGGATCTTCTGATTGTAGATGAGGCCCACCGACTTGAGTGGAATGAGGAAGAGCCTAGCGTTGAGTGGGAAATTGTAAGATTGCTCAGTGAACGCTCACGCGGGCTACTTTTACTAACTGCGACTCCTCAACGTCAAGGGCTTGAAACTCAGTTCGGTCTTTTACACTTAGTCGATCCCGACAGATTTCCTTCCCTTTTAGCCTTTAAGGAGCAAAATGAACGAGTCACCCAAGTGGCCAATTTTGCCCGTCAGATTCAAGAAGAAAATCGCGATAAGAAATTTATCAGCACGCTCAAAGATTTTTTTAAAAATGATTTAGACCTTCAAAAGAAAATCGAAACTTTTGCCGAAGGGGGCTCAGCGGACGACCTTTTGGATTGCTTAGTCGACCGCCACGGAACGGGCCGAGTCCTGGTTCGAAACCGCCGAAGTCGAATCCGTGGTTTTCCGGAAAGAGAACTCCACAGTTATCCTGTTACAGCACCTCAAGCCTGGAAAGCATGGTTAGATTCCCTGGCAGCAAAAAAAGTAGCTGATTCGGAGCTTCTCTGCTTATCCGCAGGAATCCAAAGCAATTCTACCAAGGCTCCCAAAGCAGAATGGTTCCACGCCAAAGCCTCGGCTCTGGCCTCCTTTTTAGATGAAGTAAAAAAAGAAAAAGTTCTCTTAATTTGCTCAAGCCCCAAACGGGTTCGCGAGCTTCAGGAGTGGCTTAGAAACAATACCGGAGTTCGCTCCGCTATTTTCGATGAAAACTTAGAAATAGTAGAACGAGATCGCCAAGCCGCTTGGTTTGCTCATGAAGATGGGGCCCAGATTCTTTTGTGCAGCGAGATCGGTGGCGAGGGAAGAAATTTTCAATTTTGTCATCATCTCTATCTTTTCGACATGCCCTTACACCCTGATGTTCTTGAGCAACGTATTGGAAGGTTAGATCGAATTGGGCAAAAAGACAGAATTCAAATTCACGTTAGCTTCTTTGAGGGAACTCCCGAAGAGGTGTTGTTGCGGTGGTATCAAGACGGACTTGATATCTTTAGAACTCCTTGGAATGGAGCCGTTCTTGAAGCTCATCTACAAAAAGAGATTAAAGAGGTTTTGAGAACATACTTAGATCCGGAAACATCTTCCAAGACTCGGGAACAAAAAATAAAATCGCTGTTACAAAACACTAAAGATTGGGCAGACCAAAAACGCAAGGAACAAAAGCACGGGGTCGATCTTTTAGTCGATATCACATCTTTTAGTCGAGGACGCGGAGTCAAACTCGCCGAGCAAATTCAATCCATCGAAAAACAAACGGAGCTAAAACAGTTCCTTGAGAAGGCCTTTAATTATTTTGGGGTCGAAATGGATAAGCTCGATAGTGCGGGAGCTTTTAAATTAGCCGCCCATTCGCTTACCTTCGTAGAAAGTTTTCCCGGTTTAACTGCTTCGGGGGAGTTAAGCGGAACATTTGATAGGACCAGAGCCTTAGTTCAAGAAGAGTTGGCTCTGTTGACTTGGGAACACCCTGTCGTTCAAGGAGCTTTAAGTTTAATTCTAGAAGCCGATGTAGGACGGTTTACGGCCGGTATAGTCAGCGGAGTTAAAAGCCCCGATCCGTTGTTACTCGAACTCATTCATGTGATACAACCCACGGCTCCGGCCCATTTTGAAATTGAAAGAGATCTCCCCATTCAAGTAATTAAAACTTACATCAATGTCGATGGAGAATCGGTCTCCCCTTCAAAAGCCCTTGAAGGAGCTTCGTTTCAAGCCCTCAATCCAACTCTAGTAGAGCAATTGATGCCGATATTACGCCAACGATTAAATCAATCTATGGAAAAGGCGAATAAAATCGTTGCAAAAAACTCAACTCCTGTCGTTGAACATGCAATGCGCACGTACCAAAACAGAATGGCTGAGGAGATTAATCGCTTAAAACATTTAAGCACAATTAATCCCTTGATATCGAAAGATGAAGTTGTAGCGGCTGAGACTAAGCTTAAAAAAGGTTTAACTGCTCTCAAATCGACCCAACCCAGATTAGATAGTATTCGATTGATTCTCTTTCAAAATAATAAAGCGACGGGGCTTTGCTTAGTTTTGCAAAGCCCCGATTATTTGTGCAACAACCACTTTGCTCATAATTTTTGCAGCTTAAATGCCAAACCTATTTGGTCTGAGCAGGCAAGAACTCAGGGTACTCTACCAGGGGGGGCTTACTCGATGGAGTTGCAGACTGACCAAAATGGGCTTGTCCAAGTAAAGGTCTAAACTCTTCGGGATCTAATCCAAGCTCCCGTAAATGCTCTCTAGCGGCTCTTAAAAACTTTGAAGGATCTTGCTTCCAAGTTTCAAACTCTTGGGGGGAGTGTTTCGAATTGTGACGAATTACACCGTCCCGGTTGAGCGCACTGTTGAGCATGGCTCGAACATATTTCACTTGAAGAGCCGCGAGGTATTCGTCAGTTGGCGCATCAAACAAACGAAACTCAATTCGATCAGTCCCCTTTCCACCAAAGGCAGGAGCCCAGGGTACGTTGGGATTTTTAATATCGATGGTTCGGTTATATTCCGGTGGTACAACTGAACCCATCAATGCCGTAGCATTTAATTGAGTATAAGAAGGTTTTCGCGTTTCAAAGGGATTAAAATACTTTTCTTCATACAGAAGCTTACCGAGTTCATCCCAGTTACCACTAAAGTTATTGAGCTTATCAATGAGTGTTTGTGACATTTGAACCGGTGATGCAGCCCTGACTCGGAAAGGATGTTGCCACAGAAACTGAATCATTTCTCGATTCGATTCAAAGTAGTTTAAGAGGTTCGCCATTTTTCTAGCCCCCTCTTTTTCGGGCAGAGCCTTTAACGGCGCCAAATCGACATTCACATGGGCTCCACCAGCACCACGTTTTGGGTTTTTACCCAACTCTCGCATCGTTTGATACAGTTGAGCAATTTCTTCCGCTGTCTGTGGAGTCCACTTGGGCGATGGGATCTCGATGTGGCCGGCTCTTGGGTTAACCGCTTTTCCGTCGACGTAAGTTCGCATCACACCATCCCACTCGACTCGCCATTTTCTTCCTTCGCTATCTTGAAATGAATATTTAATAGATAAATTGTGTCCGTGACCATCGCCCGATTCTTCTTTAACCTCGGTTCCTCCCATAGCTTGGGATAACGCCTCTGCGGCCTGTCGAATTTCTTTCTGGGCCGGGCCTCTGCCCCTTGGGCGGTCCGGAAAACGAAAACTATATTCAATGCCTAAATTAATTTTATTAACATCGATGGTCCCTGTGGAATTTACCAGAATTTCTGGAAGTTTATTCGGTTTGGGGGTGAGATATCTTTCAAAATCTTCATCCAACTTAACTCTTTCTGAGAAGAGATAGGATAGCCTTTCTATTTTCTGCATAGTCTCCTTATTAAGTTCACCTAACTCTGGAGGCCCTCGTACTTTCTCCTTTCTTGCTAAATATTCTTTTCCGATTTCGGCTAAACCTTCTGCAAATCTTTTTCTCGCACGGTCTAAAATCGGCAGTTTGTGGTCGATTGGAATTCTACTCTCCCAAGGTAAGAGTGGAGCCACGATTTTATTTCTAAAATGATTGAAAGCCCTGGTGTGGTCAGAGTATTTTAACCACTTAAACTCCTGCTCAAATTTTTCTAGTGCTTGAATATCTGCTTCAGGGAGTAAATTTCTTGTCAAATCGCGCATAGGCGCCGAAGCATCAAACTCATAATCATGAATTCCCCTTAGCCCTGAATAGTCACCAGAAGTAAACCTTGACTCGATAACATCTTCAATAAAATCTCTTTTGATTCCCTTATTTCCCGATCGACGTTCAAAATCGGCCAGAGGTTGACCTTCAGTTTGATCGGGCATGCCTTGTCGCCCAGTAACATTTCTAGCCCCAATCATTCGGTACTTATTTTTAAAGTCTTCATATTTGCCTTCGGCCATCGCTTTTTCTAGCCGGTTTAGCGATTCTCTGTTGTAAAGTCCCAAGTAAGGATGAGTTAAAATACTCTCCACTTCATCCGGATTTCTTTTAGCTTGTCGCCAAAAGAGATACCAAGTTCCCGCGTCAAGCAATTCAATATACTGAGGGGCAATACGCTCACGAGCCGCTCGATCTTTAGGCCATTCGTGAATCAAATGTTGATGCCCTACCTTCCCTTCTAAACGCTTCTCTACTTGCTCGAGCTGTTTCTGATAAATTGTTCGGTTGATTTCACCTGAGGAACTTCTTACTTCGTAGGAGCCTTCATCGTCGCCTACAGTTAACCACTTTGGGGTCCCAGCGGCCGGTCTTAAGATGTCAAAGTTAAGAATTTGTTCTAAAAAAAGCTCTTCGTTTCCTTCTAAGTTGATTGCCTCCAAAGGATTTTCTCTGTCAAAGATAAATTCTGCTTTCGATTTTGTGCTCATTTGAGCCCAATTTTTAGGAAGTTCAATGCCTTCTGTTTTGTATTTTTCGGCGTACTTAGCTAGCCACGCCTCAAGCTTTTTGGACTTTGTACCAAGACTCTCACCGATGATCCGAGCCTGAATCAATTTGAGTGTTGAAGCTTTATCGGCCCTATCGAACCACTCCACAATATCACGGTAAAACAATCCTTCTTTTTCAAAGGCACGAACCATTCTAGTGAAGCTTCCAGCAAAGGTGTTCTCTCTCCCTGCGACTCCACCGATTCGTTGGACTTGAAGCTTGTGATATATTTCGTAGCAGGTCGCAGATCGCTGGGCGGAAAAGCTCAGGGAGGAACTTAAACAAACAAAGACCCCGAACAGAAGAAATGTCAGCTTTTTAGTGAATCCCATGGTGCCCCAAAATAACCCT
>VGSE01000065.1 GCA_016875135.1 Deltaproteobacteria bacterium | reverse complement strand
CAACAACACAGGGATGTTGAGTTTGTCCGAAGTCACTCAAGACTTAAGATTTGGGAACCTAAATTGTTGTTGGCCCACTAGTGGACAAATCACAACCTCATTTAATTCCCTTTATATACTACCAACCGTTAGAAGAAAAACGTTTGAAACAGAGGTCGTCGATTTTACTAGTGAGTGTGGTCAAATTTCCTTAACCCAGTCAGGTGGCAATTCTGCTGACGAAGTGCCAGCGCGAACTTTAACTCTCGATCAGTGCTTCTAAGTTAAAAGAACATTTTACTGAAGGGAAATAGAATTCTCTTTGGTTTCTTTTTTCGTTTTAGATTTAATTTTGGGTTCAATCTCTAAAGTCTTCAACTTTTCCAGCGTTTTTAGACAAATTCCCGGTCCATCTAAAAAGGTCATAGCTCTTTGGGATTTGGGGGTGGCATGTTCAATAAATTGATCCGGTAGCCCCAAAACTAAGCAATCTTTTTGGAGATGATTTTGCTGAAGAAGTTCTAAAACACCGGCTCCAAATCCACCGATGACTGAGTTTTCTTCTACGGTGACTAACAACTTTGATCGACTAGCCCAATAAAGAATTAATTTTTGGTCTAAAGGTTTTATGAAGCGAGCGTTGATGAGAGCTGTTTTATAGCCTTTTTCTTTTAATAATCTTTGAGCTTCGATAGCACTTTGAACAGCATAGCCAACGGCCAATAGGCAAACATCGATTTCATCCGAATCAGAGTAGAGAAGCTCCCCTTTTCCAATTGGGAGACAAATGGGATCTTTATCCATCTTGACTCCGACAACTTCACCTCGCGGGTATCTTAAAGCAATCGGACCGCTTTGATGGTGAATAGCCGTTTTTATCATGTGCTGAAGTTCATTTTCGTCTTTTGGGGCCATGACGACGAAATTTGGGACCGATCGTAAATAAGAAAGATCAAAAGCCCCTTGATGAGTGGCTCCGTCCGCTCCAACCAACCCACCACGATCCATAGCGAAGATGACGGGTAAATTTTGGATCCCAACATCATGAATGATCTGATCGTAAGCTCTTTGTAAAAAGGTTGAGTAAATAGCAGCCACTGGCCTATATCCTTCAGTTGCTAATCCTGCCGCAAACAAAACCGCATGGCCCTCAGCTATCCCGACATCGTAGGTTCTAGAAGGGAACTCCTTTTGAAACTTATTGATTCCCGTTCCACTGGGCATAGCAGCCGTAATAGCTACGATTCTTGGATCCTCTTTAGCTAGTTTAATTAAAGTATCAGCAAAAACATCTTGGTAATTGGGAGTCTTCGGCCCGGAACTTTGGATGCCGTCATTGATCTTAAATGAACTGACCCCATGATATTTGAGAGGAAGTTCCTCAGCTAATTTATAACCTTTTCCCTTTTTGGTAATGGCATGAACTAAGTAAGGACCGCTTTCGGCCCCCTCGGCTCTAATAAACTTTAAAGTATCGATTAGCTCCTCTAAATCATGTCCATCAATTGGTCCAAAATAACGAAATCCAAAACACTCAAAAAGCATTCCGGGGGTAAAAAAGTTTTTGATACTCTTTCGAATTTTAGAAACAGTACCTCCAACGGGAACACCATGGTTGTTCAGTGAGTCGACAAGAGACTTAATCTCTTTTCGAAGCCGATTGTAGCCCGGATGGGTAACCGTTTGATTAACAAATTTAGATAGAGCTCCTACATTGGGATCGATTGACATGTCGTTATCGTTGAAGATGACAACTAAGTTTTTGGCTGGGATGTGGCCTGCGTTGTTAAGGGCCTCATAGGCCAGACCGCCAGTCATGGAGCCATCCCCAATAACGGCAATTCCCATGTGGTCAGTTCCTGCTAAACGCATCCCTTCGGCGATTCCTAGCGCGGCCGAGATTGAAGTGCTTGCATGGCCGGCTCCAAAGTGATCGTATTCGCTTTCTAACCGATGGGTGAAACCGCTTAAACCGCCCTCTTGTCGAATCGTGTGAAATCGATCTCTTCGGCCGGTTAAAATCTTGTGAGGATAGGCCTGGTGACCCACGTCCCAAACGATTTTGTCCTTTGGGGTCTCAAAGACATAGTGGAGCGCCACTGCGAGCTCCACCGTCCCTAAGTTGGAAGCAAAATGGCCCCCTTTTTCGGAGACGACCTGAAGGATAAGCTCTCTAACTTCTTGAGCCACTTGCTTTAACGAGGAAGTTTTAAGTTTTCTTAAATCTTCCGGAGAATCAATTTTCTCTAAAAGTTTCATAAGTTATTAAGCTTTCCTTGAACGGATGAACTCAGCAATATCTACTAAATTCTGGGTTTTGTCACCCATGGAACTAATAGATTTGATAGCATGATCGGTTAAAAGATTGAGTTTTTGCTTCATTTCTGATGGGCTCATGATTTGGGTGTAACAGGGTTTGGGTTTTTTTCTTGGCCCCCGCGAATATCTGAAATTTGTTTCAGAATCTAAAAGGTCATCCGAAATCTGAAAGGCAAGGCCTATAGCCTCTCCATACCTTCGAAAACATTGAATTTTTTCTTCGTCGATGGGGGCAAGTTTCGTGGGAATTAAAACGGAGGCGAGGATCAAAGCACCGGTTTTATGAATATGAATAAATTCGATTTCAGGAAGGGAAGCCTCGGAAGTGTCGATAGTTACATCCAAAAGTTGACCCCCCACCATTCCACGAACACCGGCATGATGAGATAGTAGGTCCATGACCCCTAAAATTTGAGCAGGTTGAAATCGGCCGGATTCTCTCAATAAAAGAACTTGCCCAAAAGCTTCGGTTAAAAGTGCATCTCCCGCTAAAATCGCAACGGCTTCACCAAACCGTTTGTGACTTGAGGGTTTGCCTCTTCGGGTGTCATCATCGTCTAGGGCGGGAAGGTCATCGTGGACTAGAGAATAAGTATGGATGTATTCCATAGCGCAAGCCGCAGGAAGAACGGTTCTAGGATCTAATCCTAAAGCCTCGGCCGCGGAAAGACACAAGATCGGTCTTAAACGCTTTCCCGCCCCTTCAAGCGAATATCTCATTGCTTCGATAAGGGGTTCAAATCTTTGTGAGCAAGATTTTTCAAATCTTAAAAGGTTTGATTCTAAATAATCGTTAACTAGTTTAATTCGCGACTCACTAAACGCAGTCGTGACAGAGTTTCCCATATAACACCCCAATCCCTAAGAAAAAGGATAGGTGACTTAATTCAAAGGTGTCAATATTTTAAGGTTTTTCTGTAAAAGGGGTCGTCCCTAAACTGCTTTGTGGGTTTCGAGTGAGTAATTCAACCCGTTTTTCTACTTCTTCAAGCCGCGTTAGACACTCTCTTGAGAGGGCTATTCCCTTTTCAAAAGATTTTAGCTGTGCTTCAAGCGGGGTTTCGCCTTTTTCAAGTTCGTTCACGATCTTTTCGAGTTCCTTTAATGTCCGCTCGAAAGAGGGAGCTTGGGCTTCTTTTTTCATGGAGTCACCCTAAGTTAAATTTTTGAGAGCTGTCAAAGGGTAAAAATTAATTAATTAATTAAGACGGATGGGATTTATTGACAACCCGTGTTTATCGCTTTTAACTACTTTAGGATTAATTACTTGGGAGACTATTCAATGACGACTTTATCAGTCAAAACCGTATTTCGATTAGGTCTAATGGTTGGTATTTTTATCACGCTCTTCAATACGGGTTGTGTGAAAAAAGAAGGAGCTACTTCTGGTGCCTCCTCAAACATAGCTTCAGGTAATGAGATTTTAGTTGGTGAATATGGCTCCATGACCGGTTCTGAAAGCACGTTTGGAGTTTCGACACACAAGGGAATCCTGATGGCTTTGGATGAAGTCAATAAAGCCGGTGGAGTCAATGGCAAAAAATTGGTACTAAAAAGCTACGATGATCAAGGGCAGGCTGCAGAAGCGGTCACCATTATTACCAAACTTATAAGTCAAGATAAGGTAAGTCTGATTTTGGGGGAAGTAGCCAGTTCGCGATCGATTGCAGCTGGTGCTATCGCTCAGCAGTATAAAATTCCTATGGTAAGCCCATCGAGTACGAACCCCAAAGTGACGCAAGTGGGGGATTATATTTTTCGTGTCTGTTTCATCGACCCCTTTCAAGGTTCGGTGATGGCAAGATTTGCTATTAATAATTTAAAACTAAAGAGAGCAGCAGTTTTTAGAGATATTAAGGCTGATTACAGTGTCGGCTTAGCTAATTTCTTTGTCGAAGAGTACAAGAAAATGGGAGGGGAAATCGTTGCTGATGTCTCTTACGCGAGCGGAGATATGGATTTCAAATCGCAGTTAACCTCTATCAAAGGCAAGAATCCGGACGTTCTTTTTATTCCCGGATATTACACCGAAGTAGGGCTTGTTGCTCGTCAAGCTCGGGAACTTGGATTGAAAGCGGTCCTTCTAGGAGGAGATGGTTGGGATAGTGAAAAGCTAACCGAAATCGGCGGGGATGCTGTTGTCGGGGGATATTTTAGTAATCATTATTCTCACGAAGATCAAAGTCCGGTGGTACAAAATTTCGTGGCTCAGTTTAAGTCTCGCTACGGTGAAATCCCTAGCGGTCTAGCGGCTCAAGGGTATGACGCAGCTATGGTTGCAGTGGGTGCGATGAAACGAGCTTCGGAGTTGAGCCCGAAAGCCTTTAGAGAAGCTATAGCCCAAACTAAAAATTTCCAAGGCGTCACGGGAATGATTACCATCAACGAGGAACGAAATGCGGTAAAACCGGCTGTGGTCTTAAAAGTAGTCGGTCGCCAAAAGTTCAGCTACATAACGACTATCAATCCTTAAGCTGAGCATTGGATGTTACAGGCATTTTTACAAAACATCATTAATGGTATGGCGCAGGGGAGTGTGTACGCCTTAGTTGCCTTGGGTTACACCATGGTCTACGGTGTGCTTCAGTTCATCAATTTTGCTCACAGTGATATTTTTATGTTGGGGGCTTTTGGGGGATTTTTTCTAGCCAAATGGCTTAGTCCCTTTATTTCTAACCCTTTGATTCTTCTGATGGCTGTGGTTATTGGTAGCATGGCCTTTTGTGTAGCGGTGGGATTGACCATAGAGCGGATTGCTTATCGGCCGCTCAGAACGGCTCCCCGACTGAATGTTCTTATCACTGCGATTGGAGTCTCTTTGTTTTTAGAGAATTTTGGCCAAATTATTTTTGGTGCCGATCCTCAAGTTTTTCCTTCTTTGATATCCACTCATTCCTTATTGGAAGGTGAGGGGCTGGTATTAAACAACATTCAGTTAACGGTAGTTGTTGTTTCGGTGCTGTTGATGCTTATTCTGCACTGGATAGTTCGTCATACTAAGCTTGGAATTGCCATGAGAGCTGTCAGCTTTGATATTGAAGTCGCTAATCTGATGGGGATTCCAACTGATACGATTATTCTTTTTACTTTTACGATAGGTTCTTCGTTGGCAGGTGCAGCTTCGATACTCTATGGCCTGTCTTATCCAAAGATTGAACCGTTGTTAGGAATGATGATTGGACTCAAGGCTTTCGTGGCTGCGGTGTTTGGTGGCATTGGAAGTATCATGGGGGCCGCTGTTGGCGGGATTGTTTTAGGATTGGCTGAGTCTTTTACGGTTTATTATGTCTCCTCGACTTTCAGAGATGCTATTGCTTTTGGGATCCTCATTTTAATTTTACTTTTTAGGCCGGCAGGGCTTTTTGGAACTTTTCGAAGAGAGAAAGTATGAAGCTGGTTCAGTGGGTTACTATTATTGTGAGTGTGGGAATTTTGACCGGGATCAATTACCTGTTAGAGGAAAATATTAATCCCTATGTGATAAGAGTTGTAGTGAATTGCGGTATAGGGATGATCCTAGCCATGAGTTTAAACCTTGTGAATGGTTGTGCCGGGCAGTTTTCCTTGGGGCATGCGGGGTTTATGGGGGTTGGGGCCTATACGAGTGCGGCGATTACCACCGTCTTAGCTTTATCCCCATTCTTTAAAACAGACATGGGAGTTGGCTGTGCGATTGTTATTGGGGGATTGGCCGCTGCTCTCGCAGGCTATTTGGTTGGGTTACCTTCTTTACGACTCAAAGGTGATTATTTAGCGATTGTCACACTTGGGTTTGGAGAGATTATTCGAATTATTTTTTTGAATATTGAAGAGGTTGGGGGGGCTCGAGGGCTACCCGGCATTCCTCCCAAAGCTAACTTTTTTTGGGTCTATTTGTGGGTTGTTATTACATTTGTGGCTTTGCTGAGACTGCTAAGATCTAGTTATGGACGAGCTATTTTGTCGGTACGTGAAAACGAAATTGCGGCAGAATCGATGGGAATTAATGTCGCTCGTTATAAAGTCGTAGCTTTTGTGATTAGTTCTTTTTTTGCGGGAATAGCGGGGGGGTTATTCGCCCATTTTCAGAGCTTTATCGACCCGAATTCATTTGTTTTTAACAAATCGGTTGAAGCGGTCATCATGGTAGTTATTGGCGGAATGGGAAGTTTGTCGGGCGCTATTTTGGGTGGCATTATTGTAACCGTACTACCGGAGCTTCTAAGGATCTTCGAACAATATCGGATGGTTATCTTCCCGCTAATTTTGATCGTATTGATGTTAGTTCGACCCATGGGGTTACTCGGACACAAAGAGATTTGGGAGTTATTTAGGAAGAAGGCTTCGTCGTGACAGCGCTAGATCAAAACCTGATCGGCGGAGACTTCAAAATTGATGCACTCTCGATATCATTTGGAGGGCTGAAAGCGGTTAATCAATTCAGTTTGCATTTGAAGCCCATGGAGCTTCAAGGTTTGATTGGTCCAAATGGCGCGGGAAAAACAACCTGCTTTAATTTGGTTACTGGAGTTTATCAGCCAGATTCGGGAACGATGGTTCTCAATGGACGGTCATTAGTGGGATTAGAGCCCCATGAGATTGCTAAGGCGGGGATTGCTAGAACCTTTCAAAACATACGTTTGTTTGGAGATTTGACGGTTCTTGAAAATGTGATGGTCTCTTATCACATGAATGTCGACTATGGTTATTTTGAACTGTTTTTAAGAACACCTCGTTATTATCGAATCGAGAAAGAATTTCGGGATAAGGCTACCGAACTGTTAAAAGTGATGGGTTTAGAAACGAGAAAAGAGGATAAAGCTAAGAGTCTACCTTATGGGGACCAACGTCGCTTAGAGATCGCAAGGGCCTTGGCTACGCATCCCAAGGTTTTACTATTGGATGAACCAGCAGCTGGTCTCAACACTCAAGAGAAAGCGGCTTTGATGGGCACAATTGCTAATATTAGAAATCTTTTTAAGACGACCATTTTGCTCATTGAACATGACATGAAATTGGTTATGGGAATTTGCGAAAAGATCACTGTCTTGGATCATGGAGATATTATTGCGGTGGGAACTCCTAGAGAAATTCAGGACAATCCAAAGGTTATCGAAGCCTATTTGGGGGTAGGGTGATTTTATCGATTAAAAATTTATCTGTGAATTATGGCTTAATACCTGCCATTCGAAATTTATCCATGGATGTTGCACCCGGTGAAATCGTGGCTCTGATAGGGGCCAACGGAGCTGGAAAAACGACTATTCTACGAGCGATTTCAGGGCTTATTAAACCAGCTGCAGGAAATGTCATTTTTGATGGACAAGATATCGCCCACGTGAAACCCCACTTAATTGTCAGAAGCGGTATGTCTCACGTCCCTGAACGCCGAGGTATCTTTGCTAATTTAACCGTCTACGAAAATCTATTGATGGGGGCTTATACCCGCAAGCTTTTGACAGGAGATCTCGAAGAAGTCTACTCTCTATTTCCAAGATTGGCAGAGAGGAAAAAACAGGTAGCGGGTACTCTTTCCGGAGGAGAGCAACAGATGTTGGCTATTAGTCGGGCGCTATTGTCACGACCCAAGCTCATTCTACTTGACGAGCCCTCTCTGGGGCTCGCTCCGCAAATTACTAAATCTATTTTTGAAACGATTCAAAGGATCAATAAATCTGGAACAACGGTTCTCTTAGTGGAGCAAAATGCACAAGCTGCTTTGAAAGTTTCTCACCGAGGTTATGTCTTAGAAGTTGGAGAGATCACCCATTCCGATTCTTCACAGGCACTTCTTACAAACGATGCTGTCAGAAAAGCTTATCTTGGAGAACACTGAGATTTTTCAGAGGTTTAAAAAAGCGTTAACCTAAAGAATGAACTAGGACCTTTTCCCCAGCTTTAAAAATAACCACAATCTTCTTATCGATTCTAACTTCCTCGACAATTCCCACACCGAAAGTATTGTGGTTAATCACATCTTGTTTTAGATAGGCCTGTTTTGGGCTGTAGGGTTTTAAAGGCTTTCCTTTTTGAAGATCCATTAGTTGTTGCCAGTAGTCTTGTACCAGGAGTGTTTGTTTTCGGGGGGCAGCGGACGGGGATGAGGTCCGAGAAATCGATCTGGTTTTGGTGTCCCCGATTCTTTTAAAGTTGTGGTTACCCTTACACATTTTACATTGAACTCTGGCCGGTTTCTTATCAATCATCGAAACAACAACATGAGAGAATTCCCCCTGACATTTCGAACAGTAAGCTAGGATATCGCCGCCTACTTTGGGAGGGCCATAAAGAGGAAATTCCGCCATAAAAGTATCCTTTTTCAAAGTGTGATAAACTTAAGATGTATACTGGAGTTACAGAGATGGCAAATAACGGTGAACATAAAACCCTAGCACGGCACGAATTCTGGCTTGCCATCGGAATTATGTTGCTGGCTTTTGGCTTAATCCTTCTTTTTGCCGGCAGGTGGGAGATCAAGCAGGCGGGGTTTTTGGGTACTCAAGCTCCTGAAATTCAATTTGAAAGTCAAAATGGAGTTTCATCCAGCTTATCTAAGCACGATGGAGTGGTCGTTTTGATAAACTTTTGGGCAAGCTGGTGTGCTAGTTGTATTGAAGAGATGCCAACCCTAAGAATGTTGGAGGAACATTTTCGAGGAAAGGGATTTGTTCTGTTAGCTTTCAATATTGGTGGTGACGATGAGGAGAGTATTGAAAATAAAATTTCAAACATAAATTTGCCCCAAAACATAATTTTTAAATTTTCTAAAGAACAACTTAAAGCTTATCCTATTGATGGACTTCCCGTATCAATATTAATCACTAAAACAGGGAAGATTAGTAAAGTGTATCGAGGCCCACGCAACTGGATGAACTTGGAAACTCTACGTGAAATTGAAAATCTAATCAGTCAGTAAGAGAACTACACGGTTCCGAAGTTGACGAGACTTTGGCACTTTGATGAAATATGATAATGGCTTCTGAACGAACCTATCAATTTAAGCGTAAGTTTAAATTGTTTGCTTGGTTTTTGTTGGGTTATGGGATTTTTTACATTTTTCCTAACTTTTACGCTCCGTGGACGCCGTCGCTGTTACCGTTAACGTGGATCGACCGTAACGTTTCTTTTTTACCATGGACCTTTTTAATTTATACCTCCGACTATCTTTTAATTTTTCTTTCTATTTTGATTATCAATGAGGAAAGTTACTTTCTTAGGTTTAGTCGCATGATGTTTGCCACTTTAGTAATTTGTGGTTTTTTCTTCTTAGTCTTTCCTACCACTTATCCTAGGCCGACTTATCCCATAAGCAATCAGTGGATGGTTCAGGCAGCTATGGATTTAGTTTACGTTGCCGATACCCCCAATAACTGTTTTCCAAGTATGCATGTCGCATTGACTTCGGTCTCTGCATGGAGCCTTAGGGGTTGTGCCCCTAAGTATTTTAAAGTGTTTGTAATTTGGGCTCTGGCAATAATTCTCTCAACTTTGACTACCAAGCAACATTATTTTGTCGATATTTTGGGGGGCTTAGGGGTCTTAGTTGGTGTTGTGGCTTTAGAGGAGAAGTTCTTTTTTCATTATCTTAGGGATTTTCCCAAAATCGCCAAGAACTCGAAGAACTCTGAATTTACGAAGGTTTTCTAGACCCTTTGCTTGCGTTGTCCTTTCGCCCTCCCTATGTTAAGAACCAGGTTATGATTCATTTGACTGAAATTATGCATTTTATCTCTAGTGAATTGGAGATAGACGCGGTTAATGATGATGTGACTGTCCGTCTGTTAGGGTTGAACCAAAACCTTCCTGCCAAAGCTACTTTGATGGCCAGAGAAAAGGGCGTTTTTGCCGGTAGTCTAATTGTAAAAGCTTTTTCAATCTTATTTGAAGGAAATCTCAAGATAACCCCAAAAGTTAGAGACGGGGAAAGTTTAGTTCCTGGTCAGGCGATTTTGAGTCTTGAGGGAAAAGCAGGTGACTGTCTTTCATTAGAGCGGACGCTGATTAATTACTTAAGTTATCTAAGCGGAATAGCGACCCTAACTCAGAAGTTTGTTAAGGCTGTCGAGCCTAACCCAACACAAATTTTAGCAACTCGGAAAACGCTTCCAGGTTTGCGCTCTCTTCAGTTGCAGGCGGTTATATCAGGCGGAGGGAAGGTTCATAGAAGAAGTTTGAGTGACGGAATTTTGATTAAAGAGAACCATCAAATTTTTTGTGCTCCCTTGGAAGTATTAAAGAGATCAAAAAAAGATCGTTCTCCGCTTCATCGAGTTGAAATCGAGGTGCAAAGTTTTGATCTTTTAGATGCGATATTAACGGACCCGCCTGAAGTGATTATGCTAGATAATTTTAGTGAACAGGATTTGCCTCTAGCAGTACAAAAAATTCGACAGCATCCGAAAGCTCAGTTTTGTCGAATTGAAGTTTCTGGAGGAATGACGCTAGAAAAAGTCTCCAAAGTTGCAGCTTTAGGTGTCGATTACATTAGTGTAGGCCAGCTGACCCATTCGAGCCCTTCATTAAATATGTCGATGGATCTTGAGAAGTTATGAAGGGATCACAAAAGATCTAAGATTTCATCTTGGGGGCGGCGATGCAGGTATCTCATCCGCTAGGGCAACCGCCGAGCAGGGACTAGAGTAATCACTGTGGTTCAAGATATTAAAGAGAGACTCACTCTCTATGCTCAAAGTGATGGCCAGTACTACGCTCGAGTTGTTCTCGATTGAATGCTGTCATTTGGGGAGTGATGCGACAGGACAAGGTATTCATTTTAATAAGGGTTATACTATCTCAAAGTTCATGATAGATACCCTGAAAAAAGATCGCTTTTACCTAGTTGTTTCAAGCATAGTTTTTTTTGCTTTTACCGTCCTCTTAGTGGGTTCCTTTGAATCACGTTTAGCTAATAGTAATGGCGACGATCATCCTGTTGTTTGGGCAAGATTTGTGAAGGATGTAGATTTTTGGAAAGGCGATGGAAACTATGAAGTGGGGAATGCCTTTTCTCGCGCCTCACTCCCTAATCTTTTGGCAAGCTTTGGGAGTTCAATTAATGAACAGATTCCCGTCTGGTTGAGTTGGGTCTACGTGTTTTTTCAAAATATCGGCATTGGAATAGGGCTGTTTATCTTTTGTCGATTTTTTGTGAAAGACTCAAAAATTTCGTTGTTGGTAACCGTTTTGTGTTTCATTTTGGAGCCGTGGGGGCTTAATCTCGCCTATTATCCTAGCATGATGCACTCACCCTATCCGGGGCATCTTGTTATGCCTCTCTTGGTCTCTGCGGCCTCGATGGTCTTAGCAAACAAACTAGGTAACGCTAGCCTTTTACTGACTTTAGCAGCGTTGGTACATCCTAGCCAGACGTTGCATTTTATAGCCCTTGCAGGATTTTACCTTCTCTTAAGCGACATCAAAAAGGTTTTAAAAAAAGTGTTATTTTTTATACCTCCTGTTCTGAGCTGCTTAGTCATTCCTTATTTTCTCATTCCTCGACCGAAAAATCCGCTCTCGGATCTAGAACTCATTCCCTCGGCATTGCTAAATCCTCATTTGGTTCCGTGGAAAACTAATATTTTTTGGCCTTGGGGAGTTCCTACACTTATTGCCATCTTTAGCCTTTCGTATTTAGCCACACAAATGAAATCTGAAAACCAAAAGACAATTAAAAATTTGTGGTGGGCCAACTTTTTGTCCTTTCTCTGCATGGGTCTGTTACATGGGGTGGGAGTGAGGTACAAAATATTACCGATCATTCTTTTGTGCCCTTTGCGTATTACTGTAATCAACTCGGTTTTGTTATCCCCTTTGATTTTTATTTACTTGATAAATGAAATCAGAACAAAACACTTTTCATCGGTGTTTACTGCAGCCACTTTATTAACTCTCCTTATCTTTTCAAAGAGAGGGCTCTTTTGGGGGCCTGTGATGATTCTAGCGGTACTTCAGTGGGCTAATCCGAAGCGCTCTTTGGCTCGTAATACCGGAATATGTATTTTCCTTTGGTGGATACTATTTCTAGGGGTCGGCAGGCCTGTTCGTGAAATTTGGGGTGAGGAAGTTTCTGGATTTTTAAGGAACTTCTTAGCGCCGGGATTTACCTTAACTACTATAAAAATAACGGTATGTCTGATTCTTAGTGGTTTATTGGTTTTACTAAGATCGTTTGAGAAAAAATGGCGCGAATACCCCATTGTCCTCGCTTTAATTCTCGTTATTGGCGGAGGCATGACTCACAGTTATTTAATTGGCAAAAGTGCATCCGAAGGAGAGTTACAAGCGATGTTGGATTTACAAAAATGGGCGAATAAAAAAACACCGAGAGAGAGTGTTTTCTTAATTGAAGGGAGCTCGTGGCGGGGGGTTTCAGAAAGACGGGTACAGGTTGTAGGGCCTAGAAAAGATAGGGTTTTGCCTTATCTTAGACTAAGATCCCCTCTTCTGTTTGAAAGGCGTCTCAATCAAACTTATGAGAGATTAGGTGTAACGCAATATAAGGATTTAACTTCGGAAAATATCGTGGAGATGGTTCGAGAGTTCAAAGGGGACTTTTTTGTTGATTCGGCAGCTAATCCACAAAAGAGCCTTCCCTTAAAATATCAAAATGAATATTGGAGAGTGTATCAAGTTGGGAGTGGGGAAAAACAGAGACTTACCCAAAGGTGACCCCATGAATAAAAAACCTAATTTTGAAACACCCAAAATCTCCGTTGTGATACCGTGTTTCAATGCAGCTCCTTATCTCGTGGAATGTATTGAGAGCGTATTAAAACAAAGTCTAAAACCCTTTGAAGTAATCGTTATTAATGACGGGTCAACCGATGGAAGTCTGGAGGTCTTAAAAAAATTCGAGCCTCAGATAAAAATTTTGAATCAACCTAATCGGGGAGTCTCAACAGCTAGAAATCGGGGGATGTTAGAGAGTGTTGGAGATTGGATTGCAATTCAAGACGCCGATGATGTTTGGGAAAGGGATAAGTTAGAGAAACAGTGGTCCCTGTTGGAAGCTTCGGATTCAAGCACAGTTTGTTGTTATACCGATTTTTACCTCTTTGGTGAGGGAAGACCGCAAGAGGTCTGTATTCGCCCGGAGTTCCATAAGATGGACGAGCCCTTGGTGGAAATGCTTGCCGATTGGAGTGTAACCTCAAACTCAGCGTTATTCACATCGAGATTTAAGAGGGAGATAGCCTTTCCTGAAGGGATCAAAGACGGTGAGGATGTTATTTTCTTTGCAATTTTGAGAACTAAAGGGACATTTGTAAAGGTTCAGGAGCCTTTAGCTGGATATCGATTGAGACCAGGTCAGAGGACCTCTGATGATTTTCATGAGCTAAATAAAATTGAAGCGCTTCTATCTTGGTCCCCAAAAAGTGACATCCTAACAGATAAACAGAAGCTAAACTTGTTTACCAAGGTATTATCTAATTTAGAAAGGCTCCACAATAAAGCCTATTGGCAACGGGATTGGAAAAAAATTGAAAAGTGTCGAAAAGCCTACCGAGAATATCTTTGTGGTGTTGTTTTACCAAGTCTGGAGCTGGAACGAAATCTTCCTTCAAAAGTCTTAATAAGGCTAAAAGATTTTTGTCATGATTTATTAAGATCAAATCACTAGTTTTTGTGGGCCCACGGTTCGAATAAAATGCTTTTGATCAAAGTTTTGATGTGGCGAATTTTAGTGGGACTCCAAAAGATTGCTAAGAGTGAATAATAATAAGCCTCTAATGGTTTTTTTCTTTTGAGGTCTTTTGAGAGCAGAGAGTAATTGTTCGCAATGGCTGATCGCTTTGCTCGATATGAAAACGAGTTAGAAGAGTAATGTTTCTTTTGAACCCGGATGTCCATTTTCAACATTGATGAAATATTTGAGGTCAT
>VGSE01000064.1 GCA_016875135.1 Deltaproteobacteria bacterium | reverse complement strand
CCTGCCGAGTAAAAGACTTTCCCAATCTATTTAGAAAAAAAATTTTTGTCTCTTTTAATTCAATTTCAATGAGCCATTGATGTCGAAGAGCTTGATACTTTTTCGCCCATTCTACAGCATCTTCCGACAATGGAACAATTCGCTCTTTTCCGCCTTTACCTTTGATTTTTACCACTTTCTCTTGAAAATCAATTTGGCTTGACTTGAGTTGAGCTAATTCTGACACTCGAGCCCCGGTTGCATACCACATCTCAAGCAACGCTCTGTCTCGAATTTCCAAATCGGTATGGCCTTCTGCAGAGGCAATTAATCTAAAAACTTCTTCAATCGTCAGATGCTTTGGAAGACGTTTAGTCTTTTGAACGATCGAGAGTAAATCAGCCGGATCGTTTACAATTTTATGTTCTCTCAACAAAAACTTAAAAAACTGTTTCAAAGTTGAAATTTTTCGAGCAATCGTTCGTGTCGAAAGTTCCTGTTTTCTTAAGTGGGCGACGAACTCTCGCAAATCTTTATGGGAAAGTTTTAGAGGAGACTTTCTAGTAAGCGTACAAAACTGGAAAAGCTGTTCGAGATCCTGAGAATAAGCAACTGCTGTGTTGGTAGCAAGCCCTTTTTCGCTCGAAAGATACTCTAAAAACTCTTTAATCTCCTTGTTCACAATAATTAGTTCACACCTCTTGCGATTCATCGTCAAAGTGATTTTTCAATTTTCTTTTCAACCCCAGAATCGCTTGCGTATGCAATTGGGAAACCCGACTCTCGGTAACCTCCAACACATCTCCAATCTCTTTTAGATTAAGGTCCTCGTAGTAATACAAGCTTAAGACCAAACGCTGCTTTTCAGGTAAGGCCTCTATAGCTTGTGTAACCACTGCTTTAATCGTTTTGAGATTGAGTTGAGCGAGTGGACTTGGAATCTTACAGCTCTCCAAAAGATTCATAATACTTTTTCGGTCACTCGTGTTGAAGCTACCGGCTTCATCCAAACTCAAAATCGAGACCGACTTAACCTGATTTAAAAGATCAAAGTACTCCTCTTTGGTAATTTTTAATTCCCCAGTAATTTCCTCTTCAGTCGGAAACCGTCCCAATTCCTGTTCTAACTTAACATGAGCTCTTTCCAACTGTTTAGCTTTCTCTCTAACCGACCGAGGAACCCAATCTTGAGCCCGAAGTTCATCTAAAATAGCGCCTCGGATTCTAAATTCAGCATAAGTTTTGAATTTATTGTCCCTCGTAGGATCGTATTTATCTATGGCATCCATGAGCCCGATAACTCCGCTTGAAACCAGATCGTCAAACTCTATATTCGACGGAAGCCGAACAGCGATTTTCTGTGCTATAAACTTGATAAGCGAAGCATACTCAATGATTAACTTTTCTTTAGTACGCCTGTCGATCTTCTTACCTGTTTTGTACTTTTTGAGATTAGGAGCCATAATTATCTCGCTGCTAAAGGGTTAATATTTTGTGAATAATAAAACTTTAAGCCATTCCCTCTTTCATTTGGCAGCTTCTCCAGAGTTTTACAAACTTTAGCAAGCTGCCTAATAAACAGGGAATCAGGATACAAACTGGCAATCGGTTTTTGCTGACGCAAAGACTCCGCTAACTTGGGCTCAAACGGAAAATGGCCAACTTCTCTCACAGTCACTTCTAAATGACTTTGAGTGATGTCGATGAATCGCTCGATGATCTTTTGCGTCTCAACCAACGACTGACTCATAGTGACTATCAATTCGAACTGACGGATTTTAAATCTTTGCGATAGTATTTTCATTATAGCATAAGCATCCATATAACTCGTAGGTTCAGCCGTCGTAACAATCACATGATTATGGGCTGCCGCAGCAAATTGAATTACTCCCCAATGAACCCCAGAAGAATGATCAATGAGAATAAGATCATAGTCGTCCTGCAAAGCATCTAATTCATAGAAGAGTTGATTTCTTTGATGTTCAGAGAGTTCTTCGAAACCCATTACCCCGGAAGGAGAAGCTAACAAAGATAAGTTACGAGTCACTCCTTGAGCCGCCTCTTTTAGAGTCGCTTTACCCTCTAATACGTCGTGAATCGCCCACTGTGGCTTCACGCCAAGGGTTAAGGCCATTTTGCCCAAGCTCCAATCACCATCAACAATAAGAACTTTTTTCCCTTCTTCAGCCCAGAGGACTCCTGAATTGGCCACCAGGCTAGTTTTACCCACTCCGCCTTTTCCACTCGAATATGAAATAACTTTTTTCATAACTCTCTATTCCTTAATTAAAAATTGTGCGAGTTCACTTGGATTAAAAAATCTAAATCTTGTCTTAAAAGAAGATGAAATGGATAGACCTATTAAAGGAAGTTGTGTGGATTTAAGAACATCATAAATAACTCCACGATCCTCAATATTATCAACCTTTGTAAAAACAACTCCTTCAGGGTGAAACTCCATAGCCCTGTCAACTTGTCTCATAAGTTCAGAGAGCCTTGAAGAAGCGTCGAGCACTAAAAAAGACGATTTTTCTACGCATAGTTTTTCTAGCGTCGATTGATTTTCTCTATTTAAACCTAATGCAGGCGAATCAATTAATTTCATCTTTTCTATTGGTGCTTGATTAATCTCGGTAAAAAAAGGCGCTTTAACTAATCGAGCGTAGCTAGCCAATTCCCCTCGGCCTGATATTTTCCGATTATCCATGCTGATTAAGGAGACACTTTTCTCTTGCTCTTTAGCCAAAATAGCTAGTTTGACAAGAAGAGTGGTTTTTCCGGCCCCGGCCACGCCGACAGGAACCCAGGCGCGCCTTTTAAAAAACTCAACTGATGCCATGGTACGAATTCCAACCGACAGAACTTTAATTTTAGCCTTTTTGAATAATTCGGGATCACTTAATTCTGACTTTCCATATTCGCTGTTCACTTTGCGACCAAGCTCAATAGAGCGTTCAGGGCAAATCCCCATTACCTTGAAACTAGCCTCATACTTTAGACTGTTATTCTTAGAAGCTTCGCTTGGGAGTGTTGTTTTTCTAATATTTTGAACCTCTCCCTCACTTGGAGTATCGATATCGATATACCTTTCAGGCTTGTTCTTTTTAAGTTGAACCTCTTTGGTAAGAGCCTTTTTGTAAGCGACCATTTCCCGCAAGGCATCCTCCGAAGAATCATCTAATTCCGATCGCTGCTGCTTATCTTGCCTCGTGTAGGTCTGAAGTTTGGCATCCTTTTTTTTCTCAATAGCCGCAGTCACTTCAACTATTCTTCTTGAAAATAGTTTTCCTGAACGTTTTTCTTGCGTAGAAAGAACAAGTGCTTCCGGACCCATTTCCGACTTAACAAGCTTTAAGGCCTGCTCAAGATTTGGAGCTTCAAATTTTTTTACAAACATTTATGCCTCCACCGTTGCGACAAATTTAACTTTAGCTGTATTGGAAATTTCATTTGCTGAAATAATGGTTAAATTAGGAATAAATCGTGTCACCATTTTTTTAAGACTAGAGCGAACCAAAGGATGACACAGTAAAACCGGAGTCCCATTTGAAAAAACAGTTTCCTCAATTTGTTTTTGTATGCCAGAAACCAATTTCTCAAAGAACCCCGCTTCAAGATTGAGACTTGTTCCACTTTCATTTTTTTGGTAGGCCCGAATGAGTGTCTCTTCGGTCTTCGATTGCATGTGCATAACTTCAAGTTCACCCTGAGTACCTAACAAGCGATGAGTGATAGTTCGAGATAAAGAAGTTCTGACAAATTCAGTTAAAACTTCCGGGTCTTTGTACGTGGGACCATAATTAGCCAAAGTTTCAAGAATCGTTAACATATCACGGATGGGCACCTGTTCCTTGAGGAGGCTTTGACAAACCTTAAGCACCGAACCCAAGGGAAGTATTGTAGGAATAAGTTCCTCGACAACTTTTGGGTGTGTTTTTGCAATATTGTCGATAAGCCCTTGAATCTCTTGGCGACCAATTAACTCATAAGCTTGGTTTCTGATGGTTTCGGAAAGGTGGGTTGCAATGACTGTGGCTCCATCTACAACCGTGTATCCAACCATTTGAGCTTTTTCTTTTTGTGAATTCGGTAACCAAAGAGCGGAAAGACCAAAGACCGGTTCCTTAGTTTCAATTCCCCCTATCGGTTCTTTAACATCACCAGGGTCCATACCCAAAACATAGCCCGGCATTAATTCTCCATTTCCTACTGAAATACCTTTTACTAAGATTGAATATTCGTTTGGCTGAAGCTCTAAATTATCTTTAATACGAACCTTTGGAACGATAATTCCCAGATCCTTAGCAAACTCTTTGCGAATTCCAAAAATCCTATCAACCAAGTCACCCTTATGTTCGCCCTCGACCATGCTGACTAACCCGTAACCAACTTGCAATTCTAAAATATCAACTTCAGGTGGAACATGTGTCTCAACAGACTGAGCCTCAATTGCTTTTTTAGAATCTTTTTCTTTTTTCTCTGCTTGAACTTTTTCATGGTTTCTGACTGCCCAAGAGGCGGTTGCTAAAGTAGTGGCTAGCAAGAAGAAAGGAGCAGCTGGTAGGCCAGGTATGATTCCAAGCACAAATAATATCCCGGAAGTGATAGACATGGCCCGGGGTTGCATGAGAACTTGTTTAGCCACTTCCTTAGACAAATTGCTACCTGAAGCAGCTCGAGTAACAATAATGCCCGAAGCTGTCGAGATGATCAGAGAAGGAATTTGGGTGACTAAACCGTCACCGATAGTCATTAATGTATAAAGTTGAGCGGCTTTTTCAAGATCAAGCCCCTTTTGCAAAACCCCGATCGCAAAGCCCCCGATCACATTGATAAGCGTAATCAAAATACCGGCTATGGCATCGCCGCGGACAAATTTGCTGGCACCATCCATGGCTCCGTAGAAATCAGCCTCTTGTTCTACTTTCTTTCTTCTTTCTCGTGCCTGCTCCTCATTAATAAGACCTGCATTTAAATCGGCATCGATGCTCATTTGTTTACCGGGCATTGAGTCCAAAATAAATCTAGCCGCTACTTCTGCAACCCGTCCTGAACCCTTGGTGATAACAACGAAATTAATCACAACAAGAAGTATAAAAACTACTGCTCCTACGATATAGCTTCCGCCAACGACAAACTCACCAAACGTTTCAATGATGTGCCCTGCAGCCGAAGTCCCCTCGTGACCATGAACCAAGATTAAACGGATGCTCGCTATATTTAGAGCTAATCGAAATAAAGTGGCGAACAAAAGCACCGTTGGAAAAACAGAGAAATCAAGTGGTTTTCCTGCATAAACAGAGACTAAGAGAATGGCGAGACTAACTGTGATATTAATCACCAAAAAGAAATCCATTAAAAATGCTGGGATAGGCAATATCATAACCACCAAAATCCCAATCACACCAAGAGCAACGATAAGATCGCTATGTTGTATGAGTTTACTTAAGTCAAAACTTCGTTTCTCGTTCATCATTTACCTCAATCTTAATTCTATGCTGGAGCTCTTGTGAGGCCCCGCAATTTGAAAACATAGGACAGAACCTCAGCGACTGCTTTATACAACTCTCTTGGAATAAGTTGCCCAATCGCAATAGTTTTAAACATCGTTCTAGCCAACGGTTTGTTCTCAACAATAGGAATTCTGTTTTCTCTTGCAATCTCTTTGATTTTCTCAGCAACAAAACCGGCCCCCTTTGCGACCACCTTTGGAGCTTGCATTCCCGATTCGTATTGGAGCGCGATCGCTAAATGGGTGGGATTCGTGATTATCACCGTTGATTTTGGAACAGATTCCATCATTCGCCGGCTTGCAATTTTACGCTGAATGCTCTTAATTCTAGATTTAATTAAGGGATCCCCCTCTCGAAGCTTAAATTCCTCTTTAGCCTCTCGACGAGTCATTTTCATTTTCTTTTCCAGTTGAAATTTCTGAAATGCGTAATCTAGTGCTGCAATCACTGCTAGAAAAAGCAATAAACTTACCACTAACTTCCCAACCGCTATAAGAGTAATGGATGTGATCTCAAGTGTGTTTTTTTGATAAAGAATCGAAGCTTGCGGACTTTGGGCCTTAATAAACTTCCAAACCACCCATGCAGCGATGGTTATCTTGATAAAAGCTTTTACAACCTCGACGATACCCTGACTGGAAAACATTCGATCCAAGCCATTCAAGGGGTTAATTCTATCCCACTTTGGAACTAAAGGTTCGGTAGTAAAATAAAAACCCACCTGGATTAGTGAGGAAACGATTCCAGCAACCATGGCCGTTAAAAGAACGGGAAAAACCATATAACCTAGAGATTTGAATAAGCCCCATCGCATTTCTAAAAGCTGGGTCTTTCCAAACTCACCTCGAATTATGAAACTAAAATACTGATCAGCGAGCCCGGAAAACTGTCTAAGAATTGTCTGGCTGCTTGCATACAGAGCAAAAGCAACGGCCCCTATCATCAATACTGAGAGAACTTCACGGCTCATTGCAACGGTTCCCTGTTTCCGAAACTCTTCCCTTCGATAGGGCGTTGCCGTTTCCGTGCGTTCGTCGTTTGAATCGTCAAAAAGTGCCATAGTTCAATTTAAAGCGTCTTTAGAAATAAAATACAGTTCTCACCCATCAGATTAAGGAGATTACCCATGTATTCCAAAATCTCGGGCGCAAGAAGATAAAGCCCGCAAAAACCCAACAAGATCGTAATCGGAAAACTAAACAACATAACATTCAATTGAGGCATTAATCTTGAGAGAACTCCCATCACGGCATTACAAGCCAAAATCAGTAAAGTAAAAGGTGCGCCCATCTGAATAGCCAAAACAAAGAGGTTTCCAGAAACTTGTGCAATAAGTCTATACGTCTGTTCATTCCCGAAATTGATGAGTTGTATTTTCTGTGTTGCCACATAGCTCATGATAAAAAGTTTAAGAAGATAGTGATGCAAATCGGTAGTAAACATCACTAGAAGTGCTAACCAACCATGAAGTGGAACTAGGAGGGATTCATGGCTTTGATTTTGTGGGTCGATTAACCCGGCAGTTCCGAATCCCATTTGATATCCGATAATTTGAGCTCCTAAACTAATTGCTTCGTAGGTAAGATAACAAACAAAACCCATCATCAGACCAATTACGGACTCTTTAAGAGCCAAGATAACAATCCCATCCCAGGTCGAGGGGAAATCTCCTAGACTTCCTTTTACGATTGGAAAGAACGCTAATGACAAGGAAAGACAGATTAATACGCGAACATTAATGGGAATTGTCTTATGGGAAAAACCTGGAACCAAAAGAAAAAAACCAAGTACACGAACAAAGACGGTGAATACACTGAGGTAGGCCATCCAATTGTTGGGATAGAGTGCATTCATGTTTTTATCGAATCATACTGGGGATGCTCTCAAACAACGTAGTGGTAAAATCCATCAATAGATCAAGCATCCATGGAGAAAAAATAATCAGAGCTAAAAGCATCGCGGCCATTTTAGGCACAACAGCTAGAGTTGTTTCAGTAATCTGTGTTACGGCCTGAAGGACATTCATTAGAACGCCTACAACCAACCCAAATAATAAGAGCGGTGCTGCTAAGAGAACTGCAACACGCATAGCCTGTCGAGTAATGTCGAGAATCTGTTCGGTTTGCATAGATTATCCAAAGCTTTTAACAAGGGAACCAATAATCAATTGCCATCCATCGACTAGAACAAAGAGAATTAACTTAAAAGGTAATGAAATCACCACAGGGGGTAACATCATCATTCCCATGGCCATTAAAACGCTGGCGACTACCATGTCCAGAACCAAAAAGGGAATGTAGATCATAAATCCAATGAGAAATGCCGTTTTTAATTCAGAAATCATAAAAGCGGGAATCAAAAGATAGGTCGGAACATCGGCTCGCTTCGTAGGCATTTGAAGGTTAGAAAGTTTGACAAACAACCCAAGATCCTTATCTCGGGTTTGTTTGAACATGAATTTTCTTATAGCTCCTTCGGTATAGGCTAGAGCATCCGACTGCGTTATCTTATTGTCCAGATACGGAACTAGAGCTTCCTGATGAATACCCTTCCAAACTGGTGCCATGATAAAAGAGGTTAAGAAAAGAGCTAGACCAATAATCAATTGGTTTGGGGGGAGAACTTGAGTTCCAATTGCCTGTCGTAAAAAAGACAGCACTATCACAATTCTAACAAAAGACGTCATCATGATGAGCAAAGAAGGGGCTAGTGATAAGATCGTTAACATTGCAACGATCTTTAGAACGACTGCAACCTGTTCGGGATTGTTCACTGCACCCATGGAAAGCTGTAAAGGAGGAAGCGCTCCTCCATCAGCTTTTGGCGCTCCATGTGCCACAATTGAAAATATTTTTAAGCTGACTGAAAGTAGATTCATACGTTTATGCTTCTTTCGCGAATCTGTTCTTTAACCGCTTCCTTGAATGTGTTCTTTTCAAAAAGAGTTTCTTCTTCGTAGTTTTGAGTGAGTTTGGGTAACGAAGAAAGAAAAGAAACCTGATTAGGGCTAACACCTAAAAGAACAAATTCCGACCCCACTTTTACTAGCGCCACACCACTTTTTGTTCCTCCAATGGGAACATAGCTTAACTGTTCGATTAAATATTTCCGGCTGCCACCCCAGGCCCCTTTAGTCTTTGCAAACTTAACAACAAAGAAAGTACCTACTCCCGCTCCAATCAGCACAACAAAAAACAGGACGAGTTGTATCCACTGAAAGCTTTTGGTTTCCTTTTTGTTTTCAGCAGAAATTTCCTGTAGGGGTAACTGCTCTTCTTTTAATAGTTCTATCGTTGAGTTACCTACTTTGGGATACTCTATTTTGAGATTGACCGAGTCGCTCCCTTCTGGAAAAGATATCCGGTTTTTCAACCCCTCAAGTGAACCATTTACAACTATCGTAGCTTTGAGCTGTTTGTTGGAAGCCTCATAGACACTCACTCGATGTACTAGCGCATGAGGAGAACTCGCATCCAACTTTCCTTGATACACATCTTTCAATGTAGCGTTTCCTAAACTCACTTCAATTGTGTTACCAACGAGCTTAAAGGATGGGGTCAATGGCTTTGGCCCCACTCCAATAAACTTTACTAAAGCTTCGTTTTCGCCCTGAACTTTCACTGAAGAAATTTCAAAAGCAAAAGTTGATATCGTTACAAAAAAAGAAAGAAGGATATATTTCACGCAGTTTCTCCTAATTGTCGAATGCGTTGTGCATGACTGACAATATCGGTAAGGCGAATACCGAATTTCTCATTAACGACGATCACTTCTCCTTTAGCCACAACTTTATCATTCACTAAAACTTCCAGAGAATCTCCGGCAAGTTTGCTAAGTTCAATTACACTCCCCTTGTGAAGTTTGAGCAGATCTTGAACTAAGATCTTTGTTCTTCCAAGCTCAACGCTTACTTTCAGCGGGATATCTAAAATGAGTTCCAAGGAATGCTGTTCTTCATCCGTTTTTGGATTAACGTGAAGCTTTAACTCGGGTTGCGGTGGTGTGCTTCCCTCAGGGGTATTAGGTTGTTCCTGTTTGGGTTTAGAACTTTCATTAGCCATCTTTAGACTCCTCTTTTTCTTGTGATAAATCTTTGGTTAATCGGACAGCGTTATTGCCTCGAAAAGCTCCTATCATTCCCTTAAACTTGGCAACTTCTTGAACAGTCAAACCAATGGGGGAGACAGCATCTTGTCCCAACACGACCACGTCACCTACTTTGAATTGCCGAATCTGCTTAAGAGTTCGTTCCGTTTGCCCCAGAATGGCCCGTACTTCTAATTCCATTTCCATTAACTCCTTGAGCCAATGTTCTTTCCAAACCGACTCTTCCCCGGGAATCTGACCAGTAATATTGACACTGAGTAGATGTTGAATGGCATCTAACGGATGCAATTGTACCAAGAGATCAAATTGGCCCTTTAAGTTATCAATTTCTACTTCCACATTAACGATTGAGACCATTTCGGATGGCTGTATCGCACCCACAAAGTCAGGATTGCCCTCAAAATTCTGAAATTTAAGAGGGAGCGAATAAATAAGATCCCAAGCTCGCTCTAAATCTTTCGAAGCTCTCTCGGTGAACTTGCGAATAATTTCCGCTTCAATGAGTGTAAAGCTCTCCTTAGCGCGCTCTTGATTAAAAGATCGTTCCGCTCCACCATAGTAGGCATCTACCAGTGAATAACCGAATTCCTTTCGACAAACTATGATCATGTTGGCTTTTAGAGATTCGTTCTCAAAAACGGAAAGACAAACGGGCCTATCTAAGAGAGCAAGATAATCCCCATATTTAACTGTCTCGGTACTTAATATTTTTACCAAAACCTTTTTTTTCAACACTTGAGTAGTGCTCATTCGAAAGTAGTTAGCAAACCTTTCATGAATTCCACTTAATGCGACTAACTTGTTATGTGTAAGTCGCTCTTGCGATGTCAGATCATAACTTTGATATTGTTTTGAATTATGAAACGCAGTCTGCTCCGCAGCAGGAGGAGAGACGGCCTTCACAGTTCCATCGCTCACAGCAGTTAAAAGCGCATCAATTTCATTTTGGGATAAGACTTCAGCCATAACAGTTTTCCTTAATTAAAGTGAAACTGGGTAAAAAATACTTCCTTGATAGATCCAGTGCTAAGAAGAGAGTTAATTGCTTTTTGAACTTCAACTCGAAGAGTTTTAATTCCATTCGGTTCTTTGAGTTCTTTGTAACTTTTGCTTGAAAGAAGCACGATGATTGTGTCCCTTAGGGCGGCTCGCTTCTTAGTCACCTCTTCTTCGACGGAAGGATCACTGAGTTCCAATTCTAGTTGCGTCTGTAAAAACTTTGCACCTTGGTCGCTTCCAATATTAACCAAGAAACTATCCAATGGATAAAGAGTCCCTTGAGGAGCCGAGACCAACTCTTTACCAATTAACTTTTCCTCGAATTGTTTCTTTTTCGCTTTGGCTTCACTACGCATTTTTTCTTCAGAGTTAGAGGCTTCAATGAGCGCGGTTGTTTTATCTTGAACGTCTCTTACCTTGATTGATATTTTATTGACGAACCAACCCATCGCAGCAAGAACAGTTACGTTTACTAGAGATAAAACAAGAATGGAAAGATTTAAAAAATCTCTCTTCGGTTTAACTGCGGCGTCATTGGGCTCCTTTGAAACAGCGGCTAGTTTAGGCTTCTCTGCAGCTGTTCCGGAAGCCTTCTCGTCTTGCTTTTTAGATTCTGTGGCTTCCTTTTTCGCGGTCGCTTCGGCCATAAGATCCCCCTCGTTGTGTTGGTGACATGCCACTCCAGTGCAATGGAAGTGCCATCATAAAATCTAGTTTTGTGAAGAGACCGTTGAGAGATAGTGTCAGAGGGTCAAAAGAAGCGTCATAGTTTTGACGTTTCATGAGATCTCTAACAAACAAAATTAGACGCGCCTAATACATAATAACGCTAAATATTACCTGCCCATTTGGCTTTCGCCGCAAGCACAATATTATCGAGAACCAAGCCATTTCATCTACGGCGGCGAAGGAGGGATTAATCCTGTCATTGCGAAACCTCGAAGAGGTCGAAGCAGTTCCAACAAATATGAATTATCAAATGAAACTCCAAGAAAACTTATCAAAACTTACAACCTTGGTCCTCTATAAGTCTTTGCAATTTAAGAAAAAGCATATCGGACCAGCCTCTTAAAAAGCCCACTCAAATGGGGCACATAGAAATATTGGAAATAAGACATACATGAGGGTTGTGCTTTTCAAAACTGAAACTTAGAAATCACTAAAATTTTGTTAGGATCAACTTTTTGACTACCAACCCGCGGTTCCAAAACCGAAACCACCAATCGGCATTGCAGTATAATTGGCCCAGAAGTAATAGGGGTCCGCGACAGGGGGCAACACCATGGCAGGTGTCATCCAAGAATAAAAACTAGTATTCATGAATTGATAAAGTTGAATATAGGGGCCGTAATTCCAAACCCTGGGAAAATACACATTCCAAAAGATCGGAAAATTATAGATGCCGCAGCCATAGTTACGAGCATAAACTTGCCACTGTGACCAAATATTAAACCAAACAAAATTGATCTGGGGTTGTTGCCTAAAAAACGAATACATCGGCATCCAAGGATAAAATTGCTGAGGCATCCCTTGAGGGATTTGTGGGTTAAACATCGGAACATTGGGAGGAAGCTGCTGCGGATACCAAGGTGCTATTGGACCTGGAGCTCGTGTCAAAGGGGAATTGGAATAACCAGGTCCCGTGCCCACTAACCCGAGATCATTCTTCCCGCATCCGGTAAAAACCAGAAAAAGCAAAATTGCTAAAACCCAACGAACCATTTTGGATCCATCCCAACCTAAAATCACTCACAGAGCTTTAAACAGACAAAGCTCCTGGCAACCTATGCAATCGCATGCCAACAATGCATTAGGCTAGAACAACTACTATCTGGCGAATGAACAATTGACGAGGAAGTCACCACAAGTGACACTTTTTGTTAGTTTAGAAACCAGTCTTGAATCACAAGATTTTTAGGAGCTACCGAAACAAATCTCTTTTTTAACTGATCTGAAATTCTTGATTTAAAACTCGAAAACCCTTTCTGAGCTTCAGGATGGACAAAATCTTCAATATAAAAATCACTACTGACCTCAAAAACGACATCCAAAACTTTTGCATGGTTCAATACCAAATTTTTCTTACAGGCTTCATTAGGACAATTGAAAACTAAATTGAATTGAGCATACGCCATTCGAGTGTCTTTGCGATCCATGAAACCAACACTCAACCCCTTGATTTCATGAGGCAAAGCGAAATCTCCCAAAAGATGAACCGAAGCCACTTCTCGATGGATTGTGTGAGCGGCTTGCAGTGCCTTTTGAGGCCCACGGTAAAAGCGCCACAAAGTCACCACACTAAAAAGGCCTAAAGTAACAACTAGAATAGCTGTCACCAAAATAGCTACCAACTTCATTTTGGTAGCTGTAGACGCAAAACTAATAAAATTTGAAACCGAATTTTCTCCCATATCAGGACAAATTATAACTTTCTTTTGTCCTTCAGGCTATTAAAGTAATCGGTGGCGTGTCGGTTCAACCAATCCCCAAGCTTAGTTTTCCAAATATAAACAGTAGCTTTATTCAGAGAGTCAGTTAACCAAATTTCTAGCCATTCAGGGCAATAGCTACCCAGTCGAAGATGGCCAAAATTCACATGATAAACTTCAACATCCACCTTAGGAGAGTCCTCTAAAGTCTTAACTAAAACTCTAGCTCTGATGTCTATGGAGTCGATACCCGCTCCAATCCATCCACTGGCATTCCAACACCCTGACAAATCTCCCAAGTAATCCCCATCAACTCTGACATATCCTTGGGACAGAATCGCAGCAATATTCACCGTGTTCTCTTCTGTGAGATCTATTTTAATCTTTTGAAGGACTGCACTAAATTTCGCACGGGCCGAGTAAAAACCCCTGGAACACCCATTCGGAGTAAAGTTTTTTCCTCCAAACCAACTTCCCTCAATCTTTTTGTTCCCCTCTAGAAAGTTTTCTTCCAAGGTCAAATTCTCTGCGGCTTTGCCAACAGAAGTTGCCAGTAAGAAAAAAGTCATCAAAAATGAAAGTGTTTGTTTTCTCACAGATCGCCCCCTTTTAGATAAAACACCTGTAGGCTATTCGATCTAACTGCGACGTGTCAATCAGAACCCATCAAAAGGATATAATTATTTTTACTTTCAATAACTTAGCCACACCTCCCAGGAGAGGTGTGGCTCTGTTTCAACTAGTAAAGATAGTCAGCAATCACTTGCGGCTCAGTGGTTAAAACGCGAGCTAGACTCTGTAAGTGAGGTTCCTTAATCCACCGAATATCCCCTTTAATCCATCGCCTCAAAGTGCTTTTGTGCACCCCTATGGCTTGCGCAACCCAATATTGTTTTAAATCCTGCGTTTGGATTAATCGCAAGATTTCGTGAGGTTTAAGTTTGTAGACCGATTTCATAGTTCTCTCCTTTGTGATTGAAACAAGAAGAGCCTTGCAAACTCAGGCCTACAGCCTCTGTGCGAGAGATTGGTGAAATGAGTCCAAAAACTAGAAACCAGAGATCCTTTTTCGAAGACAGCTAATTAGAAATTATTTTCCGTAGAAGTGTCGCTGTTTAAAGAAGAATTGGCCCAGATTTCACCAGTACTTTCAAGGTAGCACCATCCCTGGTTC
>VGSE01000063.1 GCA_016875135.1 Deltaproteobacteria bacterium | reverse complement strand
ATTAAACTCTAACACAATGATCAAAAAGAAAGACGCAACAAGTAAACTTACTGGAATTGAACTGTTTCTATTTCCTTTTGAGGACTGCGACTCAGACAGTCTAAAATCGATTGGCAGTAAGGTTATTTCTCAAAACTCTCCGATGCGTCAGGGAAAAAGCATGGAAAGAATGCGTTCCTATTGGGCAGGGCGATGTGCAGTTGCGGTTGCTTTTAAAAGGCTAGGAGTTCAAGGTTGGGTTCAGCCGAATGTGGAGTTTGGGTATTTGGAGGTTGTGAACGAGAAGGGGGCAGTCCTGCCTAATCTTTATCTGAATCTATCTCATACGGAATCTATAGTCGCTCTTGCTCTTGCCCCCTATCCAGTTGGTGTGGACATTGAACTCGCTGATCGAGACGCTTCTCGAGTTATTACGAGAGTGGCTAACTCTAAGGAAAGAGAAGTTGCTGGTGATGGAGTCTTTGCGAGCAATGGAAAGTTGATTAATCCGGACATTGCTCTTTGGAGTGCTAAAGAGGCAGCAGCTAAGGCGGTTGGGCTTGGAATGAAGTTTGGTTTAAATTGTTTTGAGGTTCGATTCGTTAAGAATGACACAACTAGAGTTGAGTCAACTAAACCAGGACCCCTAACTTTAAATTCCCCTACGATTGTGATTGAGTCCTTTGACCCTTACATTATTTCGGTTTGTTCCGAGTCGGAAATTATGCCCTCAGGACGGATTAGTCGGAGTTTGATAAGTTCCTTCGATATTGGCTGATTCTTCTTTGGGAGGGGCAGTTTTTTTATCTTCAGATTGAGAAAGTTTTTCTTTGAATATTTTTGATATTTCTATCATGGAGAAAAGCGAGAGGCTGACGGAAAAAATAAGAATTGAGATAACAAAAAGGATTCCATATAGATTGGCGCTAGGAGCCAGTTCTGAAATGTCAAAAATGACAATTAGGGAAAGAAAAGCTAACATGAGCCCATAGAGTGCACTTGCTAGAGTCACCCAGTGATTCTTAGTGACTCTTAATAGGAGTAGACTTAGAGGGACTCCAAAGGCCTTGATTATCATCATCCAAAGTTGAAGCTTTCCTGAACTTAAAGTTGTCTCCAAGCTAAAGAGGTATTTGGGAATTCCACAGGCCGTTGTTCCGGCTAAAGATAAGAATAGAAGAGATAGATATATTAGCATTTTCAGTGGTTTAAGTTGTTTTTTGTTCGGATTTCCCCAATTTTAACTCTTCTTGATAGTAATCGAAGAGTTAGATTGAAGTGCCCTTTCTCCCATGTTATCGGTAGGATCTTGTACTTTATATAGTTAGCCGCACTTTAAGTTGAAGCGGGCCGTTTAGAACGAGGATGCATGAGTAAACAGATTTTAGTTAATTTTAGCCATTATGAGACGCGGGTGGCTACCCTAGAAAACGGGGAAATACGCAGTCTTCATATTGAGCGAGAAGAAGATAAAAACGTTGTTGGGAACATCTACTTAGGGGTTGTGAAAAGAGTACTCCCTGGAATGCAAGCAGCCTTTCTCGAATTGGGTTTGGAAAGAACAGCCTTTCTTTATGTTGACGATATTATTGATCAGCCCTTTGGTGGCGATGTTGACCTTTTAGATGAAAGTTCAGAATCGGAAGGTGACGGAGAAGCATCGTTAGAGCTTGGAGCAGATGACGATGGTGAGCCACTCAAAGAGAGTTATGATGAAGAGGTAGCTGAAGAGGGTGGGCGTCAACGTTGGGAGCGAGAAGTTACCGAAGTTGGGGGCCCGTCCGAAGCTTCTCAGCCGGTGCAAGCCCAAGCAAGTGAAACTGAGACCAATGTAGGTGAGCCCTCCGAAGAATTTTTTGAGAAGTCCCCAGAAGAGAGAGCCGAAGAACTTGTTGTTTCGACTGAGGAAGAGGAAGATGACGACGACGACGAAAGCCGAAGAACTTGTTGTTTCGACTGAGGAAGAGGAAGATGACGAAGAAGAAGAAGAAGAAGAAGAAGAAGAAGAGCTTTATGAATCCGATGATATCGATGATGAAGATTTGGATTCCGATGCTAATGAAGAAGAAATAGAGGCTAGAGAAGCCTCTTCTCAAGAAGACGAGGATTTTAGAGAAGAAGAATTAGAGCCCTCTAAAGAGACCGAGAAACAGCTTAAATCGAGCGAGACTCAAACTGAGAAATTAGCGGAGCCAAGGGAATCTGCACAGTCGCATAGAGAGCAGAGTTCTGAATCTGTAACAGACCCTAAAGAGTCAAAAGTTGATTCAAGTGAAAAAATGGCTTCAAAACCTGCAGATCGATCTCAAGACTCACAGGAGTTTGAGGAAGATAATGTTGGTAATCGTATAGATAGACCTAGAGAAAATCGAACCTCCAGGCCGTCTAGGGGAAGAAGTTGGGGAAGAAGACCCTCATCACGTCGCGACGGTGGTCGTAGTCGTAATCCTAGGGGCAATCGAAACAATTTTGAATCTCGAGATCGTCATTCGAGGGACGGAGGTCCAAGAGACTATAATCGAGAAGATGAATACCGCTCGCCTAGTGATCAAGAGAGGTTAGATCGTGAACGCCATGAGAGAGAGCGGGGGGCCCGTTCGGAATACTCTGGAGATTTTGATAGGGGCCAAGACCGATCTCGAGGGTACCGTGATCGGGACCGAGACCGAGACCGTGATTACGATCGGGACCGTGACCGAGACCGTGATCGGGACCGAGACCGTGATTACGATCGGGACCGTGACCGAGACCGAGATCGGAATCGGGATCATGACAGAGATCGTGATCGTGGCCGTGACCGCGTTCGGGATAGAAACGAAGAACACAGTTATCGAGGCCGTTCCGATCGAGATGGCGATAATAGAGATAGAAATCGACAGGCTAGAGGGCATGGACGAGGCGATCGTAACGATCGAGAGCGTAGTCGGGAAAGAAACGAGGGGGGCCGTCGGTCTCCACGCCGTCCCCATCATCATGGAGGGGGCCGTTCTCGAAATGGGCGGCGGTTTCAAAAACGTAGAACTCGCGGAAGTGCCAATATTCAGGACCTTTTAAAAGAGGGACAAGAGATTTTAGTTCAAGTGGCCAAAGCGCCAATTGGAACCAAAGGGGCAAGGTTAACTACACATATTAGTTTGCCTGGTCGAAATCTAGTTTTAATGCCGACTGTAAAGCATCTTGGTATTTCAAGAAGAATTGAAAGTGATAAAGAAAGACGTCGACTCCGAGATATTTTTACCAAACGACTTCGTCCGAAAGATGCAGGATTTATTATTAGGACTGTTGCTGAGGGAAAAAGCTTCAGAGACCTAAAGGCAGATGCTGAATATCTCTTAAAAACTTGGGCACGCATCAAGCGTGATTCGAAAAAGAAACGCGCTCCAGCTTTAATACATGAAGATCTTTCATTATCGATGAGAGCGGTTAGAGATTTCTTTACCGAAGAGGTCGACTCTTTTGTAATTGATAATCACGAAGAGCACGAAAATGTAATACAGTTTATTGAGCAGTTTATGCCGCAGTTAAAGAGTGCGGTGAAACTTTTTAAAGGCCCTTCTCAACTGTTTGAACACTACGGAATCGAAGCGGAGATCTCTAGAGCTTTAAATAAGAAGGTTTGGCTTAAGTCGGGAGGATATCTTCTCTTTGATCAATCAGAAGCTTTAACAGCTATCGATGTGAACACCGGCCGTTATGTGGGATCTAAAAGCCTCGAAGAAACCATTCTAAAGACCAATTTAGAAGCAGTGAAAGAGATTGCGTATCAACTTCGAATCCGTAACGTAGGCGGAATCATCATTCTTGATCTTATCGACATGGAATCGATGGAGAACAGAGAAAAGGTTTACCAAGCGTTGCAAGAAGCTTTAAGTGAAGACAAGTCTAGAACCAATATTCTAAAAATATCTGAACTTGGTCTTGTTGAGATGACTCGTAAGCGTACGCACGAAGATCTTATTCGATATCTGACTGAGGCCTGCTCTGTTTGTGAAGGCCGTGGTTATCATAAGAGCCGAAGAACGGTTTGCTTTGAAATTTTCAGAGAAATTGAGAAAGAGGCTCTCTCCAACACCAAAAATATTGTGGTATTTGCAGCGCCTTCGGTTGTGGCTCGTATGATGAGTGAGGAGAAAAAACACGTCAGGATGTTAGAAGAGAGATTTGGGAAGAAGATAACAGTTAAACCTGATCCCGCTTTTCATGTGGAGCAGTATGAGGTCTTCGGAAAACATTAAGACCTGTTAGTTTAATTTGAGGTTGGGCATGGATAGTCACCTGAGAAACAGGCGTGGCAAAATCCGTCGCCCGATTTTTCAGAAGCGACTGTCAAGAGTCCTTCTAGACTTAAGTATCCCAAAGAATCGGCTCCAACGAAGCTTCTTATCTTTTCAACGCAATTAGTGGCAGCAAGTAATTCGGCCGTTGTCGGGGTATCGACGCCGTAGAAACACGGATGGGTTGTTGGCGGGGCGGAAATTCTTAAGTGAATTGCTCGGGCGCCTGCTTCACGTAAATGGGCAATTAATTTCTTTGAGGTAGTTCCTCGGACTAAACTGTCATCAATGACAACTAGGCTTTTTCCACGAATTACTTCCGAGACGGGATTGAGTTTTAGTTTTACCCCAAAGTCTCGAATAGATTGTCGCGGTTCAATAAAAGTTCTTCCTATATAGTGGCTTCGAATAATTCCCATCTCGAAAGGAATTTTCGCAGCTTCGGAGTATCCGATGGCAGCATAAACTCCAGAATCGGGCACAGGAATAACCATATCGGCATTGGGGGCCGGTTGTTCTTTCGCGAGTTGTTTTCCTAGATTTTTTCGAGTTTGATAGACGGTGCTATTAAAAACAAAACTATCTGGTCTGGCAAAATAGACCTGTTCAAAAACACACCGTTTTGGGGCTGTATTTGCGAAGGGAAAAAAGGAAGAGATTGAATTATTTTCAGACAAAGATACGACCATCATTTCCCCAGGCGCAATTTCTCTTTCGTATTGAGCGCCAATGAGATCAAAAGCAGTGGACTCACTTGCAAAAACCGGTTTTCCCTCTTTGTATCCTAAAACAAGAGGACGAAAACCTCTCGGATCCCTCACAGCCACTAGGAAGCTTGAGTTTAAAACCAAAAGTGAGTAGGCCCCATCGACCTGTTTAAGGGCTTGAACCAACGCTTCCCTTAGGTCTCGTTTTTGTGACTTCGCAATTAAGTGTAGAACAACCTCTGTGTCCGAAGTTGATTGAAAAATGGAACCCTCTTTTTCAAGTTGTTTAGTGAGAGTTTCCGCATTGGTTAAATTACCATTATGGACAATTCCTATCCAACCAAGAGAGCCTTTCATTACAAAGGGCTGGATATTTTCAGAAGTGTTGCCACCAGTGGTCGAATAACGATTATGGCCAATCGCAGTGTGACCCTTTAGTTTTGAGATGACTTCACTATTGAAAATATCTCCGACAAGACCCCGATCTTTATGAATAAAAGGTTTTGTTCCTTCCGTTGAAACAATTCCAGCTCCTTCTTGTCCTCGATGTTGGAGAGCGTGGAGACCTAAATAAGTTAAATTGGCTGCTTCATCGGCTCCAGCTATTCCAAAGATGGCACACATAAAATTAAAACATCCTCATTTAAAAAATTTCTTCCATTTTTGATTCCAAGCAGATTTAAGATCCGGAAGCTTTGATGAAAGCACTTGGGCTCCGCCTTGTTTGACTGCGAAAATAGAAGAATCGTTCGTTTGTCCAAGATGAGTGAAAACCACACCTGCTTGACTAGCTAAGTTTTCAATATCTCCGCGCTCAACCGAATCATAGGCTACAATAATTCTTGGTATGGTTTCACCGAAAAGAAAACGATCTAAGTCGCATCCACTTGGAATATGTAGGTCTACTCCGGTGCAGTCATAAGGCGAATGAAAAGCCATTTCAAGAACGGAGCACAAAAGTCCACCATCCGAAATATCGTGGGCGGCGTAAGTAATTTTTTTCTTTCTTAACCGCTGAAGAAACTTGAGCATGCGATCGAGTAAAGCTAAATCAGTTTCTTCTGGTTGACCACACTCTCGTTTAAACCAACTTGAGGCCATTAAACTTCCACCGAGTCCACCTTCGACAGGACCGATTAAAGCTAATTCCAACTGTGTGCTATAAAAGTTAGAGTGCGGAAGAGGAAGCTTATCCTCGATAATACCCACCATTCCTATCATGGGAGTCGGGTACACAGGCTTTCCATCTGTGTCGTTATAGAAGCTGACATTTCCCGAAACAACAGGAATCTTCAAAGCTTGGCAAGCCTCTGAAATTCCCTCAATTGATTCCTCAAATTGCCAGATGACCTCTGGGTTTTCAGGGCTACCGAAATTAAGGCAATCGGTTATCCCGATAGGTTCAGCCCCTCGAACGGCAAGATTGATCGCGCATTCGGAAACGGCTCGCCGCCCTCCTTCCCGTGGCCATAACCAAGTGACTCTCGGGTTACAATCTGTTTTTAATGCTAACCGAACCTCTTTTTCTCCCATTTCTCTAACTCGGATAACACCGGCATCGTCTTGAGAGCCGCCTACCGTGCGATTTCCCACCATTGAGTCGTACTGGGTAATTAAGGGTTCACAGTTGGCAAAGTTTAATTCCTCAATCAATGATTGAAATTTGGATTGAAGAGTAGCCACTAACATACGGTTTCTATCTAAAAACCAACGCTGCTTAAGATCTACTGGAGGACTAGAGGCTCGATTAGCCAGTAAGGGCTCAGTAACAAGTTCGACGGGCAAATCGACAACTACTTGCCGTTGTTTTGTCATTTTAACCCTATTTCCTGAAACAACTTTCCCAATGACTTCCGCGTGAAGATCCCACTTTTTAAAAATTTCTTTCAGCGGAGCAACCTTTTCAGGGGTTGTAACCAATAACATTCTCTCTTGAGATTCCGACAATAAGAGTTCAAAGGCTGCCATGCCCGATTCTCGAGCGGGGATTTTATCCAGATCGATCTCTAAGCCGGTTTTAGCTCTGTGGGCCATCTCAAACGATGAGGAGGTCAGTCCAGCCGCACCCATATCTTGAATGCCAATTACTAACTGTTCCTTCATAGCTTCAAGAGTGGCTTCTAGGAGAAGCTTTTCGGTAAACGGATCTCCAACTTGTACAGTCGGTCTTTCAAGTTCTTTGTCAGTTGAGAATTCTTTCGAAGCCATCGTAGCTCCGTGAACTCCGTCCCGTCCGGTTTTGGCTCCGACATAAATAACTGCATTGCCGATTCCTTCAGCGAAGCCGCGAAAAATTTGATTCGCTTTAACAATTCCCAGAGTAAAGGCGTTAACTAAGGGATTTCTATTGTAACAGGAGTGGAATAGAGTCTGTCCTGCGAGGGTTGGCACTCCAACGCAATTTCCATAGTCTCCAATGCCTTTAACGACCCCTTTAACAATGCTTTGCGTGCGATCAAAATCCATCGTTCCAAAGCAGAGCGAGTTCATTGAGGCTGCTGGTCTAGCTCCCATAGTGAAAACATCACGTAAGATTCCACCCATTCCCGTGGCAGCCCCTTGGTAAGGCTCGATGAATGAGGGGTGATTGTGACTTTCCATTTTAAAAGCAATTGCCCATCCTGAACCGATATCTAGGACTCCTGCATTTTCTCCAGGACCTTGAAGAACCCGCTTGCCGGTAGTTGGGAATCGCTTGAGGAATTTTTTCGAGGATTTATAGCTACAGTGTTCACTAAACATCGCTGAAAAGATGCTCAGCTCCGCGTAATTGGGAACTCTCTCTAGGTTCTGACAAATATGTTGATATTCCGTAAGGGAAATCCCCAAGCGTTGAGCTAAATTCTGGTTTGAAGGTGATACATCTGTAATTTGTGTGCTCATGACTGCTGTCCCAAGAAAGACTTTAAAGACTGCCATATCTTTAAGCCATCTTTCGATCTGAGATCGCTCGCTCTCTCAGGGTGAGGCATTAGACCGAAAACATTTTTTTCTTTATTACACAGACCAGCAATTTGATGAGTGCTTCCATTGGGGTTGTCCTGATAGGTCAAAACTACCTGTCCGTTTTTGATAAGCTCTTGATAATCCTCTTCACTAATTATGTAGCGGCCCTCACCGTGGGCAATGGGTAGGTTTAAGGTGGAACGAGCTTCGATCGTTTGGGTCCAAGGTGTTTTTGAGGTCTCAACTGTGACTTTGATATCTTTGCAAATAAAATTGAGGGATAAATTTCTGGCTAGAGCCCCCGGTAGAAGACCCGATTCACATAAAATTTGAAAGCCATTACAAATACCAATGACCAAACCACCTCGTTTGGCAAATTCGATGACCTTTTCCATGATTGGAGATCTTGCGGCCATCGCCCCACACCGCAAGTAATCTCCATAGGAAAACCCGCCCGGAAGTACGATGAGTTTGTAGTCGCTAAGTTCGGGAGTGTCTTTGTGCCACAATTTGGTTAATTCAAATCCGCCCGAACGCATGAGGGAATCATAAACATCATCATCACAGTTACTGCCTGGAAAAGTAATAATTCCAATTTTCATGTTTCCATGATCTCGTGCTTAAAAGATTCAATCACAGGATTGGCTAAGAGCTTTTCGCACATTTTCGTTACTTCTCTTTTAGCCTCTTCTTTCGAAGGATAATCAACTTCTAGATCAATCACTCGACCGATTCTTAAATTCTTAATCCGTGAGAAGCCCATTTTTTTTAGAGATTCTTCAACTGTATTACCCTGAGGATCAAAAACGCCATCTTTATAAAAAACATGAATTCGAGCTTTCATAATCTTGCCTCAAAATAGTTTTGCAAACGCTTAGAAACTTCAAGGTAGGCTTCATCCACACCTCCTAGATCTTGGCGAAAACGGTCCTTATCCATAGGTTCTTGAGTTTGAAGGTCCCACAGGCGACACCCATCCGCTGTGAATTCATCAGCGAGAAAGACTTTCCCTTCGGCGTCCCGGCCAAATTCAAGTTTAAAGTCGATGAGCTCTAGGCCAATCTCTTTAAAAACCGGCCTTAAAACTTCATTGACTTTAAGGCTAGTTTCAACCATCAGTGACAATTCTTTCGCTGTTGCCCATCTGAAATGCAAAATATGACCTTCAGAAATAAGAGGATCACCTAAGGCATCGGATTTATAAAAATACTCAACTAAAGCCGGATCAAAACTCATCCCTTTCTCAATGGCTAAGCGCTTGCAAAGGCTTCCTGCAGCTCGATTTCGAATAACTACTTCGACCGGGATGATCTCAAGTTTTTTGACCAACATTTCTCGCTCGGAGAGCTGTTTAATAAAGTGAGTTTGAATTCCTTTTCTTTCTAAATATTGGAAGAGTGAGGAGGAGATGCGGTTGTTAATCAAACCCTTGTTTTTAATGGTGCCCTTTTTTAACGCATTAAAAGCGGTAGCATCATCTTTGAAATACTGAATAATCTGATTAGGGTCCTTAGTCGAAAAAAGAATTTTCGATTTCCCTTCTCGAATTTGATCTTGTCTTGTTTGTGTCATGTTTCAAGTACCTTTTGGTAGAGATAATCAATGTGATTAAAATAACAATTGGGATCAAAAAGCTTCTCAAGTTCGCTTTGGCCCTCTTTTCCCAAAATAGCTTTGACCTGTTCGTCTCTTTTAAGAAGATCTAAAAACGAAATCTTTTTATCCAGTGCCTCTAGAGCATTTTTTTGTATGATGGCATAAGCCTCATCTCGAGAAATTCCTTTTTCTATCAAAACAAGCAGCGCTCGTTGTGAGTAGATGACTCCGTGAAGTTGATCTAAGTTGGCTTTCATCTTTTCAGGAAAAATCTCGAGATTATTTAAAAGCCCGTCTAATCTTGCTAACATGTAGTCGGCTAGAATATTGGCATCCGGAGCAATGACCCGCTCTACTGAGGAGTGGCTTATATCGCGTTCATGCCAAAGAGCTATATTCTCCATGGCGGGAATCACCATTCCTCGCAAGAGTCTTGCAATTCCGGTCAGGTTTTCGGCGCTAATAGGATTGCGTTTGTGGGGCATGGCTGATGATCCTTTTTGCCCTTTTGAAAACCCCTCCCGGACTTCACCAACTTCAGTTCTTTGCAAATGCCTTAACTCAACTGCGATCGCTTCGACACAAGAACCAAGTAAACCCAAAGCTGAAAAATAGGTAGCATATCTATCTCGTGAAATGACTTGAGTCGAGATAGTGTCGGGGACTAATCCTAAACGCTCACAGACATACCGTTCAACTTCCGGAGGCACATGAGCATAATTTCCTACGGCTCCGCTTAATTTGCCGACGGCTATTTGAATCCGGGCCTCTTTCATTCTTTTTTGGGATCTCTTAAGCATGTCGTGCCAAAGAAGCCATTTAAGACCCATCGTCATTGGTTCGGCATGAATTCCATGAGTTCGGCCCATCATGGGAATAGTTTTATCTCTCAAGGCCATCGATTTTGTAGTGCGAAGAACTTTGTCTAATTCCTCTAAAATAACATCACATGATTTGACTAGCCGATAAGAAAGAGTGGTGTCTAAAACATCACTGCTAGTGAGCCCTAAGTGTATAAATCTTCCCGTTTCCCCCACATGAGCTTGAACATTTGAAACAAACGCAGCTATGTCGTGTTTGGTCTCTTTTTCAATTTCTTGGATCCTTGCGATATTGAAAGTGGCTTTGGTTTGAATTTCTTTTAAAGCCTCTGCAGGAATTTTTCCTAATGTAGCCCAACCTTCACAAGCTAAAACTTCAATATCTAACCATGTCCGGTACTGCGCTTCTTCGGACCATATCATGGCCATTTTAGGCCTGCTGTACCTGGCGATCACAGGATCTCCTTAGTTTGATCTTCTCAATCTTGCGAAACGCTGTCCTCCATAAGAGTCAAAAGCGTATCAAGAAGAGTGTTTAAAGCAAAATCGGTCCCAAAGGGTATACTGATCCCAAAATCGGCGCCGGTGTAGTAACGCATATAACCACGATTATTCACATACCACATCCCCTGCGCCAAAGTGAGCTCTCGCTGCGTAGTGAAGGAAAGCTTGCCGCTTGCCGACTGTATTTTTAAATCTGGAGTCGGAAAATTGGCCGGCTTTTTTACCGCTTCAAATCGGACAATAAATTCCTTGAGATCACCTTGTTGTCTTTCAATGAGATCATTTTTAAAAATGTACCAAAAGCTTACGGGAATTCCTAAGGCTACGGGTCCACGGACTCCGATAAAGGCATAGAAAGGATTGTTTTCGACTTTATCTACTGGAGGTAGAAGTTTCCCAGTTTGCATGTCGACCTCGTTAAATTCGAGAAGGGCCCTAAATCCACCGCGTTTACCTGGATATTTTGTAATGTTCTTTAGTCGAGCGACAGCCCTGTCGAAATACCGGTCCAAGGTTGATTGGTTTTGGTCGATCCCTAAATAACAAGAACCATCGGTTAGATACCAATATTCTTTCTTATTTGTAGTTACGACTTTTTTGTCTAGGTCCTGGGTGGCACAGGGGCCGCATTCTTTAATTTTTTGGAGCAAAGCCAATCGGCTTTTATCGGCAGTCTCTTCTGCCTGATCAATGGCAGCTGCATTGCCGGATTGCTTGACCAAGTTTTCTAGATGAGTTCGATCGGCAAGGTACCCCTCTCTCTCCCTATTGAGTTCCTTTTGACATTGAGAATTTTCTAATCTTTTGGCAAAAAATTCGGCCACGGGACGTCCTTGAGTCAATTTAAGATCTTCACCTGGATTAGGTATGGTAGGCCGTGGAACAGCCAAAAGAGTACCAGCTTGAGAAACAAGGAAACTTAGAACTAGAAACGTTGCTTTAAAAAGCATTGAGGTTCCCATTTGGTTTGAAACGGTTTTGTTTCTGGTTACTTTGTTCGCTGCCAACATAGAGCTTTCCCTCTCAAAATTCAACTTTTCGTTAAAGTTTTTATTAACGAAATAAAAGCTTTGAGTTCGCCTGATTTTTCCCAGTTCCACAAAGCCAACGCTAGGCGTTGCATCCGATCACTTTGAAAATTACCTAAAATCTTAAAAGCACTCTCCAACTCCCCTTGGGCCTGCAGAGTTTCAATTTCGGATAGAACATCTTCCAATTTGGAGGAATTAAATAGCCGAGCAGTTGCTGAGTAGGCCTCTAAAAATAATTTGGAATCGGTGACTCGCTTCAACCAGGTTCTTTCCTCAGATCTCAATAAAAATAAAGAAGGATTACTATGAACCCAATCATAAAGTTGAGATATGCCCGTTAAATTGTCAGAAATGGCGTCGGTCAAAAACTGGAATAGCTCGTCAAGTTCCGCTTGATTAGATCCAATCATAGAACTTAATCCCTGAAGCAGTTGAGTCTGCTGTCGGTTGGTGAGTGAGGCTAGTGAAGTTAGGAGCACGCCTAGCGTTTCCGTTTCCGACAGAACTGCGCTTAGAGCGGGTGAGGATTCTCCTTCAAGAGTTATTTCGAACAACTTTGTTTTTTGAAAAAAACTTAATAGAGATGAGAGGGCTTTAAGATCTTGAGGCCTCGAATGGCTTACAATACGGTGATAAACCTCTAATAGGCTCATCTGATTGGGAAGGTGACGATCCAATTCATAAATCACGTGGAGGTTTTGTAAGATCGAATCCAAAAGTTGAGCACACTCCGGGTTTTGTGGATACAAGCTTTTTAGTCGTTCCCGGTCCTCGACAGATAATTTTCCAATCTGAAGATCTTCAAAGAGGAAGGTTACAATTTTTCTTACTTGTGAAAATGAAAGGCCTCGCAGGAAGTTTTGAAGGCTAAAGAGCATGTTTTTAGATTCAAAATCTTTCATGAAAAAGGGGAAACCACTTTCGGATCGGGTCAACCCATAAAATACGGAAGTTAAGAAAGGCACAGGGTCGGCAAAGGGGTGGTTTCGGTGAAGTAGAGTGACTGTTCCGGATAGTTTGTGGTTTAAGCTTTTGAGGCTTGAATCGTGAGAAATTTTAGTGATCGTAGGGCCAAAGGATTCTTGCTTGATTCGGTATTTCAAGTCTTGAGCGAACTCTTCAAGTCCTAGGGCTTTCAGATCTCTAAAGACTTTTGAAGAAAGAACCAGTCTATTTTCTGAGTCTCTAAGGGGCTTTCCTGAGGCGTCGACCTCGATGAGGTTGAGAGTGAAGTTGAAGGGTCTATGTGGTTTTTCCCAGAGTTGTTCATTAAAAGTTTCTTGAGACAGCGAAGTAACTAAGTCTTTATTCTCTAGAGCAAACTGTTCAAACCATAACGTCAAAATAAAGGCATTAAGAGTGATATTGGGATCTTTAATCGTTGAGCTGGTGCTGGACATCTTATCTAGCGCATATTGGATCCTTTGATTTAAGCCGGATAGGTTTTCTGTTGGAAGATCTTCCGTATTGTTTCTGGGTAATTCTAGCCAGAATTTGGCAGTTAGAGTTTGGTCATCTAGAGGTGCTATTAAAGTTTCTCGAATAAAGCCGGCCGCCCCTTTTAGAATTAAGGGTTCAAATCGCTCCGCCAATAATCGGATGATGGTCTGACCCTCATCTGTATTGAGAGTTTCTTGAGCTTTAGAAAAAAGACCCTGTGAAGGCTGGTTTAAGGTTTGGGTTAAGGTTAGCAAACGACTCATAAGCGAGATCGGACTTGTCGGCGACACCGCTACAGCTTGTTTGATACTATCGGACAACTCAAAGAAAACCTTGGAGCCCTTTTCCTCGTTTAATTCAGCTAAAGTTAAGAAAAAGAGTTTTCCGAGTTCGCTTTTTTTGAAGGATTCAACAAGTTCTTTCAGAGAGTTTTGGAAAGTTACATCTTGAAAAGTTTGAGATATTTTTTTAAGGGCTTTCGGATTATTGAGTAATTTCGAGAGCGCATGATTGGGGCTTTTTATTTTTAATTGGTCCCATGTTTCGATCCACTCAGAACTGAAAATGTAGGAATTGCGTTGTAAGAGCTTAGGAAAGCTTGGGTGAGCAAGACTCGCTTTTAGTAAGGGACTTAAAGCCTGGCAAGGTGAAGAGGAGCAGTATTGTTTGAATGATAATAAGATTCTAGAAAATGTTTTCTCAAAAGTTCGCTTATCAAGAAGAGAGGGTAGGCCATTGTTGTTGAGGGCTTCTTGATAAAGATAAAGGTTAAGGGCGGTTCCAAGAGTTAAAAGATCGCTATCGGATGAACTTTCAATGAGCTGACTTAAATGTTTAAACTGGCCATTTTGGTTTACGGCTTTAACGAGGGTTCGAACGTCCTGATAGGAGAGGGAATCTCTTAAAACAATATCTGAGTTGGGTTGGGTTGGGTGTTCAAGTTTGGGAACTTCAGTGGGGACGGAGCAACCCGATAACAGTATAAACCCCGCTAAAATAAGTCTCCCACACACCCTTG
>VGSE01000062.1 GCA_016875135.1 Deltaproteobacteria bacterium | reverse complement strand
GGTGAATTATCAAATGAAACTCCCAGAAAACTTATCAAATCTTTTAATTTTGGTCCTCTATAGGTCTTTGCAATTTAAGAAAAAATATATCGGACCAGCCTCTTAAAAAGCCCACTCAAAGGGTGCATTTATGAAATGTAAATACCTGCTTACTTTAATTGGGCTTTTTAAGAGGTTCAAACGGCCATGAAGTTGGTTTAAGGCGCGCAATTTATTGGCCGTTTGACGATGTGGTGAATTATCAAATGAAACTCCCAGAAAACTTATCAAATCTTTTAATTTTGGTCCTCTATAGGTCTTTGCAATTTAAGAAAAAATATATCGGACCAGCCTCTTAAAAAGCCCACTCAAAGGGTGCAGGTATAAAATTTATTACTTATTTTACTAGCGGGATTGGTTCGATGTTTTGCTAATTCTGTTTGACATAAGTTATCTCTGGGCCCCAACTGAACTGTCCATCAGAATTGGTTACTTTTAAAAGGTAAGTCCCCGCAGCATGATTGGGTAATTTACAAGTTATAGTAGTAGTTGATCTTGCAACCACCGTGCATACTTTATTACCAATCCGAACACTTACTCCAGAAAGACTAAAGTCCTTACCTGAGATGGTAATTTCCTTCGGACTAATTGATCTAGAGTTAAAATGAACCCGATCTGTGGATAATTGTTCGACAGATGGGGGAGACACATAAGTGAACCCATTCTCGATCGACTTTTCTCTAGATTCCAATCCGATCACAGTTACTTTTACAGCACCTGCAACAAGGGAAGCTGGTACTAGGCAATCCAAATTGGTACCCAAATGATTTACTGAAACGGCAGTACAATGATTATTTCCGATTAAGACTTGGTCGCTCAAACTAAATGACTGCCCAAACAGACGGACTAGCGTTCCTCCAGCTAAGGGACCAGATGATGGAGTCATCCTATCCAGCTTTAACGGCAATCGCACTAAGAAGGCATTTTGCAGTCGGTTCCAACTTTGCTGCTGCGGGTTCTTGACTGAGACAGTATATCTCGTACCGCCCTGAGCTCGCGAAACTTGAGGTGGCATGAAATTACATGTAGCTTCAAACTGAGAGACCGAAGTAACTAGGCAATCTCTAGTCCCCACTTTCACTGCCAATGATTGCGAAAAGTTTAATCCTTTCAAATTGATAATCGCTAACTCACCAGAAAATCCGGTGTTAGGACTAATTGATTGAATAACTGCCTCTTGAATTAAAATCATCGGTTCACTAGGAAGCGAACAAATTTTCTCTCTGCCCTCGCCATAACAGGCTCTAATTCTCAATGAAGCCGACAAATTTCCTGAAAAAAGACCGCTTACCTGATTGGCCAGGAACGTAGTCAAAACCTTCCCATTTTGGTCAAAGACCTCAAAGGCGTCTTCTTCTGCGCTGTTATCTACCCACATCAGTGAAGCCTTCAAACCTGAGATCCCTACAAAATTACTGGGTGCTTTGGGCCTAGGAACACTGACCACTTTTATGTCATCAATGAGCCACCCATCAAAATGCTCGGTATCATCCGTCTTAAATCTAAAGCGCAGTCTCACTAAATCTCCAGCTTTTACTTTATCACCGAGCTGAAATGCTAGATTTGCCCAATTACAATTGAGAGCTGAGTAATGTGCTAGTTCCCGGAATAGGCTTTCATTATTTACCGAGTATTCGATAACAGCCCAATCATAACCATGCTCACAGCTAATTTTGGTAGCTAGAGATAAAATCACATCTGGATAAAGGACTCTAAAAGCAGGTAATAAAATGGCGCTCTCAGCGTTTGGTCCATAGTCTTCATTTGGACTATCCGATAAAACCTTTCCACGACTCTCATCTTCTTCAACTCCCCAAAGAGGCTCTCCCTCGAAAACCATTCCGTTTTGTTGGTTGGCATCTCCTTCAAAAATTACTTCAGGATCAAGTAGTGATAAAGCCACAGGAGCAGAAAGTGGGCTGATGTTTCCAACATTATCAAAAGCACGAACAGAAATGTAGCCTCTGGTGTTAAGTCTAAATTCTCTAGCCAATAGGACCCATTTAGAACCCGCCGCCACTTCTTGATATTTTACTGGAGCAGCAATTAACCATTGGTCCTCGTTTAAAATAGGTTCGGAGGAAAAGCGAATATCATAAAATGAAGCAGCCCCTGAATTTCCATCATCGCCAGACGCATTAAATTCAATTTTGGCTTTTGTGATCCCACGAAAACTGACTCTGAGCCCCTGAACGACTGATGGAGCTATCTTGTCAACTTCCAAACAATTTGCATTCAAACGCCCACCTGAAGCCACTTTACCAGTAAGAGCAGGAATTCTGTCTGATGAGCCCATCAATCGAGCTTTGATTTGGATCGGGTTCGCTTCAGGGAATTGAGATTTGATTAAAGCTACAACCCCAGCCACATGGGGAGTTGCCATTGATGTTCCACTCATCATCGCATACTGTTGTTCGCCCGGAACGGTTGATAAGATATCCACTCCGGGTGCAGCAATATCAACAGAAGTTGAGCCAAACGAAGAAAAAGTGGCAAGCGCATCGGAGGAATCGCTGGCCGCTACTGATATGATGTTGGGCAAATCGTAACTGGCTGGATAAGCGGGAGTTTTGTCATTATCTGAACTGCTATTGCCCGCAGCAGCTACAAAAACATAACCTTTCAGATTTGCCAATTCAAGGGCTGCATACAGCGTAAAATCAAATCCCCCACCGCCCCAGCTATTATTAGTGATGGAAATACCCATTGCGTTTGCGTATTCGACAGCGCGAACGGCATCCGCCAAAGACCCACTTCCACCGGCATCGAGAAACTTTAATCCGGCTACTTTCACATTCCAAGCAACACCAATTACGCCCACTCCATTATTACCACTAGCAGCAATGGTTCCACTGACGTGCGTGCCGTGGCCGTTATCGTCCATAGGATCATTATCATTATTTACAAAATCCCAGCCTTTGGAGTCGTCGATGTAGCCATTGTTATCGTCATCAATTCCATTGATGGCCTTGTCATTTCCATTTTGATCCAAACCGGTTTCTCCGGTATTTAACCAAACATTATCTTTCAGATCTGGGTGCGTGTAATCGATACCAGTGTCGATAACACCTACTACCACCGAACTAGATCCAGTCGTAGTGGCCCAAGCTTCAGGCGCATCAATATCGGCATCCGCTCTTCCGCCGGTCGCACCAGTATTATTGAGCCCATATAACTCAGAGAACAAGGGATCATTGGGAACTCCACTAAACCCAGAGTCGCTCCTTAATCTGATAACTGCATTGGGATGAACATACTCAACATCTTTCAATTCACTCAGAGCTACGGCGCTAGCCAGAAGCTCAGCTCTTGTCACACAAGAGGGGATTCGAATCTGTAAAGCGGAGTTAGTTTTGAAACGATAAATTTCGAACGAGCCAAGGGTGGTCAGAACATCTTGGACCTTTCTGGCTGAAGTTTCATTTTTAAATTTTACAATGAGCTGTTGGGAAACAATGTCGTCTCTAAAATTTAATTTGGCCGCCAAAGCATTAAATCTTATGGAATCTTGAGAAAGCTTCTTGGTTTTTTCCTTAAGCTCCGCAAGGCGGGCTACACTCAGGTTTTCCAACTTTTCCTCGTTAGGGCATTCCGTACCGCAGTTTGATAAAAGAAGAACAAGAGAAATTAAAGTCAGACGTCGTGCTAATTTCATTTTTTTCTCCGAAGCCTAGATTTATTTTAAGAAAAGTTGGTTTTGTAAACCAGGCATCAATTATGGAGAAAATTTCATAATGTCTGTGGGGTCATATACTTAACAAAAATCGTATATTTATCTGAGCACTTTAGATGATACCTTCACGGTATAATAATTTCGCTTCTTCAAACTTGCATTTTGAATTTCTTACCTATTAGAATAAGGGTTTCGGGGGAAAAATCATCCATGGACTACAATAACGTTGTTTTTTTGCCTAACTTCGGACGGGCTCAATCGGGTAAAAAAAAACAGATTCTCTACCTTTCAAACAATGGAGAATCTTTAGGCCTACTGCAATCATTCCATGGAATTTCTGTGGAATGTGCTACTGGCTCTGAGTCCTTAAACATTCAACTCTTTTCCTGGAAGCGATGGGATCTCATTTTGATTGAATCTGATCTCTCTTGGTCAGAGCCTAAAGAAATCGTTGCTCTTATCCATCACGAGTTTAAAATCCCCGTCACGCTCATTAATAAGGATTCCGATTGCGAAGACTCTGTTTTCAGGCTCAAAGGACTTTACGAAGCCGGACTTTATGATTCTCTTAAGGCCCCTCTTTGTCCTAGGGAACTTTCAGAAGTCTTTAGGGCTTTGATTAAATAAACTTCTATTTGAATTTTACTTTTTTTACCGAAGCAGGAATTTCCATTTTAAAGATTTCGGATTTTTTTTCCACGCCTGAAACAATCTCAGACCACTCCAATTCGACTTCACTTTCCTGATTATTTTTTAAATAAACCGCTCTTCCAATTCGAGGCAACTCATTTTGGGTAATCAAAGACTCACAACACCGCGAAAACTCTGAAAACTCAAACTCCGGCTTAAACTCGGAACTCTGCCATTTTAACTTGATAACATCACCGGTTTCTGGATCTACTATGGCATTCCAAAGCCCTTGAGAGCTCTCCAGTACCAAATCAATTAATCCTTCAGTTTCCGAAGCTGCAACCGAAACAAGTCTGGTCTCTGACTTCTTAAAGGGCAATATTCCTAACCAAATATCCTTCAAAGTTAGAAATCCGATGTCCAATTTCAAAAAGGAGCTCAAATACTTTCTTCCTGCAACTGAATCCAGATAAGCTAAGTTCTGTGAAGGATAGTAGGCGACAAATTTATTGTTCTCAATCACAGCCACAGAATACTGCAGCCTTCCTAGTGGGTCTCTCAATTCAAGTCTAAGACCTAAAGGAGTTGAAATTAAAAAACCGGTTCCTGTTAAGGACCGTCCTTTTTCCGTTAGACTTAATTGAATTTTAGCTCGAAAACTTTGTACCTCCTTGAGTCTCATCTCCTGATTTATCCAAATGCGGGATAATAATTGCTTACGGTCGACATTATTTTTACCTTTAAGAGGCCCAGGAGTCGTGCATGCCGCGATTACCCATAAGTTTACTAAGTAAAAAACTGATTTCATTTGTAATTTAGTTTCTCCAAAAACGAACACATAACTCGATTCACTTCTTCGGGAAAATCGGTATGAACATTGTGGCTACCCTCTGAAATAAGATGCATTTCAGCTTCTTTTAACGAAGCTAACATTTCATCTTGAACCTCTTTGGGAGTAATCACATCTTGTCCGCCGGCAATAACTAGCGCAGGGCATTGAACCTGTTTTAACCAACTCAAACCCTCAAACCGCGTGTAATCATCAATAAGTGCGTGAAAAACTGAAAAAGGAATCTGATTAACACCCTCAATGTAGCTATTAACATCCTGCTCATGAGATTTTTCAGCGTTAAATCCCAATTGAGAAGTCAAAATAAAGTTAAATAAACTATTTTTAGTGAGCGTTTTCCAGAGGAGCGAAACAGTGTCTGGCATCAAATCAAATAAGAGTTTTGAGGCTACATGCACGCGGTTCATTCGATTGGTATGAAACATTTGTTCGAATGGATTTTTAACGGTACCGCAAATAAAAACAACCGCCTTAAATTTATGAGGGTCAAGAACTGCCGCTCGGGTTAAGATCCCTACCCCCATGCTGTGTCCAACCCCTACGACTTCACTGATTTTGAGATAACTAAGAAGGTCCTGGATATCTCGAGCACACCACTCTAAAGTTAAATGCTGATCATTTGAAGGACGGCCGGAAAATTGATGTCCGCGATAATCAAACAAAATCACTTGATGACTTTTCGCAAAATGGGCCAGTTGATGTCTCCAATGCTCCCTTCGACAGACCAACCCGTAACACATCAGTAAAGAACGCCCTTGACCATACACTTCATAGTAAAGATTCGTCTTATCCCGACTCTGGAAAACCCCTCGCGTGTGGGGCACTAAGCTTGAGAGCTTATGATCACCCTCCGTTTTTTTTTGTGAGGCAGGCATGGCAAATTTTGGGCGAGATGATTTAGACGAGGCCGCAGCCGGCGTGGGATTGTAAGTCACTGTAATTTTATTGTTTTTAAATATTTCTCGCCACATAGGGTCCCATTCTATCAAATCGGATTTAGCTGAAAAGAGTTAAGACAAAGTTTTTCTTTATCTCAAGTTTGCCTTATATTTCAATTTTCCCAACAATTCTGCTCTTTTAAATTACGGAAAAACTTGCTATGCACTTGAACAAGGAAAAATCTATGACCAAGACAAATGTAAAAATAACCCCCGCTAATGGAAAACTAGGAGTTCTTCTTCCTGGTATGGGGGCGGTAGCCACCACCTTTATTGCCGGCGTCGAAGCTGTGAAACGTGGTTTGGCTAACCCGGTAGGCTCCTTAACTCAGATGGGCCAATTAAGATTAGGCAAACGAAGCGAAAATCGCTCTGCCATGATCAAAGATTTTATCTCCTTGGCTTCTTTGGAAAATCTCTGTTTCGGCGGTTGGGACATCTTCGAAGATAATGTTTACGAAGCCGCTTCAAAAGCTAAAGTGTTGGAGCAAACGCTCCTCGATCAATTAAAAGAGCCTTTATCAAAAATTAGGCCGATGAGTGCAGTGTTTGATAAAAGCTACATCACTCTCATTGATGGTAAAAATAAAAAGACCGGGAAAACCAAAAAAGATTTAGCCGACCAAATAAGAGAAGACATTCAAAGATTTAAAAAGGAAAACAACTGTGAGCGGTTGGTTATAGTGTGGTGCGCGAGCACAGAACGCTACACAGAACAGGCAGCTTGTCATGAGTCGTTAGCCAAATTTGAAAAAGCCTTATTGGAAAACGATCCCATGATTTCCCCGAGCCAAATCTATGCGTATGCAGCCCTGATGGAAAGAGTTCCTTACGCCAATGGCTCGCCCAACCGAAGTGTCGAGTGCCCTGCTCTTCAAGAGTTAGCTAGAGAACTTAGAGTTCCTATCAGTGGAAGCGATTTTAAAACCGGTCAAACACTCATGAAAACTGTTCTGGCCCCCGGACTTAAAAGCCGGTTGTTAGGTTTATCCGGTTGGTACTCTACCAATATTCTTGGAAATAGAGATGGAGAGGTCTTGGCCGATCCTGGCTCGTTTAAGTCTAAAGAGGTTTCCAAGCTTTCGGTGCTAGAACAAATCTTAGAACCCGAAACTTACCCCAGTCTTTATGGGGATGTTCACCACCAAGTTCAAATCAATTATTACCCGCCTCGAGGCGACAACAAAGAGGGATGGGATAACATCGATATTTTCGGATGGCTGGGATATCCCATGCAAATTAAAGTGAACTTCCTCTGCAGAGATAGTATTTTGGCAGCTCCAATTGTATTAGATTTGGCCCTTTTCATGGACTTAGCTCAAAGAACTGAGCTTTTCGGAATTCAGGAGTGGTTATCCTTCTATTTCAAAAGCCCTTTGGCAGCTCCCGGACTTAAACCAGAGCACGACCTTCAAGTCCAACTCCTTAAACTCCACAACACCCTGCGCTTTATGGGTGGAGAAGAACTCATCAATCACTTGGGCTTAACTTATTACGGAATTGTAGAAGAGTAACGCGGGGCAATAAAAACCTAAAGACTCATACCTGCTCCCTTTGATTGGGCCTTTTAAGAGGCTGGTCCGAACTATTTTTTCTTAAATTGCAAAGACTTATAGAGGACCAAGGTTATAAGATTTGATAAGTTTTCTTTAAAGTTTCATTTGATAATTCACCTCATCGTCAAACGGCCAATAAATTTCGCGCCTTAAACCAACTTCATGGCCGTTTGAACCTCTTAAAAAGCCCACTCAAAGGGAGCAGGTATCTTTGAGTGGGTCTTTTAAGAGGCTGGTCCGAACTATTTTTTCTTAAATTGCAAAGACTTATAGAGCACCTACCTGTTTCTTGCTTCAATTAACTACCAATCGAAGATAAAATAGTGACACCGCATTTTATCTTATGATTCCATTTAATCGAATAATTCAGTGGCTTTTAGCCACTTTTATAGCTGCTATTCTCTTAATGGCTGTCCCTTTCTCCCAACGGGAAGTGGCCACCCAAAGACTTGATCTAGAATTATCCCAAGCCATTGAAATTCAAAAACAGGTAGCGGGCCAATGTCGAGAGCTTTTATCTAACCAAAACTCAAGTTTGGAACGCTGGTTCACCGAAAAAATCACTCCCAACCCAGAAATTGCTACTGATAAAAATTTACCTACTTGCATCTTAAGAGCTCAAACATCCCACATTTCTCGATTTGGAATTTTCGCCCAGTGGAACTTAGGCTTTGAAATTTTCACCGATTCTTCAATTAAGCCCATTTTAGTTCGTAGCTTTTTAATTAACTTTCCTCTCCCGCTTTGTTTTCTTCCGTTGCTAGTCTTTATCTTCTTATTACCTATCGCCATTTCTCCTATCGCAAAGGTGTTTCTTTTATTTCTTCATTTGCTCTTTATTAACGGGCTCAACTTGATCCCTTTAATTAAAAGCTTACCCAAACTTTCCGTTAATTTAGTAACGACAGATCGATTATTTCCAGGGCTTCTATTACTCTCGTTGTTTTTATCTCTGCGACCGTTATACAAACAAAGAAAAGCCAGAGCAGCTAGTTCTAAGATAGAAAACTTAGTTAACTCGTCCTTATCCGGCTTAATCGGAATTTGGAATCCTCTGGTCTACACTTTGGTCGGCCCGATTTTGTACCATCCAGGAAATGAAATCAAAAAACTCAAACCTTTTCTTAATGCTCAACTTGTCATTTTAACTTTAAGTTTAGTCATCTATGGCCTTGAGTTGTCCAATATCTATTCGGTCTTAAATACTCTGTGGACTCCTAGGTATCTATCTTTTTCTATTTTATTTTGTTTTCTAACTTTTTTAGTACCAAGCCTTCCCAACCAAGTTCCCCTTCTATGGGAACTTCCCCAAATCGGCTGGTTTGTAGGCGTTATTACTGCGATAGAAATCGGTGGTATTTTCATTCCCAACCTCCGCTCTATTCCAACGTTAACGAGGCTTGGATTAGCCTTATTACTAGTTGAATGTTTACGATTTAAACTAGAACCCTGGGGAGAAATTTTTTCTCGATGGAAGAAGCCGCTTCTAGCTCTACTCATTTCATCGTTGGTGGCTACGGCAACTTACGAATCCGGAGCGGTCGATCTCGTTATTTCAATTTGCAATCCCACAAAACACTCCTCAGCCATTCTTCCTTTCACCCTGCTCTCAGGTTTCCTTTTGGGTTTCCTAACGGGTGGATTGTCAGCCCCCTTTTTCACTTTGGTCTCTATGACTCTTCAGAGCTTTCCGAGTTCCCTCATTCGCGCCGCCCTATTTGACGGCGTCTTGGTTGGCCTCATGCTTTCCCCATTTAGCCTTTTCAATTTATATCCTGCCCTACAACAAAACATTCCCTTACCGAAGATACTTCAAATCAGACTTCAGCAATTATGGGTTCCCCTTCTCTTAGGACTTGTTATCTACTTTGTTGGAACAGTAACAACCCTATTCGTTTTACCACCGGTTTGTTTCGTATTTGGGTGCTTGATTATCTTTACTTATCGACTGAAGAAGCGACGTTGGATGGCTTATTGAGGTTGGAGCTTTGAGTGTACTGCCCTCTAGTTTAATCGACAGGCCATTAATGTGCAGACTTTTCTTCCAGAAGAATCACACATGCAGGTATTACAGTCTTCTTGAAAAGTTCTACCGGGCTTTTGACTCGAACAGGCCAAATCCTCAGAAACTTTGTACAAATTAACGGCTGAAGAGGCCCCGCATCCGGACAGGGCTAACATCACCATAAATAATGTCACTACTCTTTTCACCATAATAACCATCAAAGGTGCAATGAGACTGCCAACTTTCTGAGCACGCTATCCTAACGAATCCTGTCTACTTCCCCTTTGTTGTCTATAAGTTAGTCGGGTCACAAGTACGTCTGGCGCAAACGCACATAATGGTCCGCACTATGTTTGAGAAAGCGGATTTCCTCTTCAGTCAGCTGTCCAACGACTTTAGCAGGACGACCAAAGGCTTTGCTTCTTGAAGGAATTTTTGTCCCTTGAGTGACTAAACTTCCAGCCCCTAAAAGGACGTAGTCCCCTAATTCAGCTTCATCGAGAACAACACTTCCCATTCCCACCAAGCAAAAATCGCCGATAGTGCAAGCATGCAAAACAACCGAATGGCCGACGGTCACCGAACTACCAATGCGGGTTGGGCTTTTCTGGTAAGACTCGTGAATCAGAGTCATATCCTGAATGTTTGTTCTTTCGCCGATGCGAATAAAATTCACATCTCCTCGAATCACGCAATTAAACCAAACACTGCTCTCTTTTGCGATGGTTACATCCCCAAGAATGTGGCTGCCTGATGCCACAAAAACGGACGGGTCGATTTTAGGCGATTGATAGCGATGCGGAAAGATTTTCTTCAACTCTTCCAGCGTTAAAATGTTTTTTGGGTGCTCCGACATAAAATCCTTTCAAACAACTGACATTGCTTTCGGTGATTTCCACATCAATGATTTTACCCACCGAGGCCTCACCCACATTCATGACATGGACCAGTTTGGCATGAGGATTTCTTCCAGAGAAGTATTTTTTCTTTTTATCCATCGATTCAATCAGAACCGGAACCGTTGTCCCATCATAACGCTTATTTTCTAATTCGATTTGAGAATAAACTACTTCTTGTGCGCGAGCCAAACGCTCCTCTTTAATAGGCTCTGCTACTTCTTCTCCAAACTCTGCCGCTTTCGTTCCGGGGCGAGGAGAGTATTTAAACATAAATGCACTTGAAAACTTCACCTCTTTTAAGACTTTTAAAGTCTCCTGGAAGTCCTCTTCGGTTTCTCCAGGAAATCCCACAATCACATCGGTAGACAAGGCAATATCGGCCCTTGTTTTTCTTAAGAGTTCTATTTTACTTAAATATAATTCCTGAGTGTATAAACGGGACATTGCTTTCAAAATTCGGTTGCTTCCTGACTGAAAGGGCAAATGGAGTGCGGGACACAACTTTTCGATCATTCCAAATTGAGCGATTAGGTCTTCGCCCAAATCTCTAGGATGAGAAGTTACATAACGAATCCTCTCTAATCCTTGAATTTGATTAGTAGCTTCAATGAGCTGAGACAATTTTTGCCCAGTCCCTTTGCCGTAAGTGTTGATGTTTTGTCCTAAGAACGTGACCTCTTTAGTCCCCTTCTCAACTAAATTCTTTACGTCTTGTATGATTTCTTCAATGCTGCGACTTTTCTCTCTCCCTCGAACAAAGGGAACAATACAATAAGTGCAAAAGTGATCGCACCCTTTCATGATAGTCAAAAACTCAGAGGGTTTAGCTTTATGAACCACGCAAGGCTGAGAATAACTGCGCCCTTCCGCATCAAACTTAGCTTCAACTAAACGCTCTCCTCGACTAATAACATTTTCAATGAGCTCTCCTACGCGGTCGATAGCATCGGGCCCTAAAACAAGATCTAAATGAGGAACTCTCTGCAACAAAGTTCGCCCCATCCGTTGTCCTACACAACCTGAAATCGCGATAACTTTTTTAGGATCCTTTTGTTTCAGTCCTTTGAGTTCTCCTAAAAGACTTAAAACCTTCTGCTCCGATTTATCTCTAATGCTGCACGTGTTAATCAAAATAACGTCGGCTTTTCGCAATTCCGGTTCTGCGCGAAACCCTCTGGCCGAAAGAATGGACTGCATTCGATCAGAATCATAGACATTCATTTGACAACCAAAAGTTTTAATATGAAGGGAGCGCTGCATGGCGGCGATTCTAGTGGCATAATGATTAGAGCTCAAGTAGAAGAGTACAAAAAATGGAGAAAAGTAACCTCAATATCGTTCTTTATCAGCCGGTCATCCCCCAAAATACCGGCTCAATCGCTAGGCTTTGTGCCTGCGTAGATGCCACATTGCACTTAATCCATCCTTTGGGATTTAGTGTGGATGAAGCCTCCGTACGCCGCGCGGGATTGGATTACTGGCCCCACGTTAAGGTCAAAAACCATCAATCCTGGCAATCATTTCTGACTTCCGAGTCACCTAACCAATTGACTTTATATACTAAATTTGCAACACAGTTTTACACCGATTGCGTCTACACACTGCCCACCTATCTAGTTTTTGGAAGCGAAACAAAAGGACTTCCCAAAGAAATTCACTCGACCTATGCCTCGCAACTGTACAAAATCCCCATGAGAACATCGATCGTTAGAAGTCTAAACTTAGCTCAAAGTGCTGCCATCGTTACCTACGAAGTCATCCGCCAAAACAACCTACCATCCGCTCTGCAATAACTCGATGCATTATGATAATCGTGCTTGTTATTAAATAACTGCCCTTGCCATCTAGAAGAGACAAGTTTAATTTTCCACACAATTAACTAAACAATGTATGGGCTTGCTGATCAGTGAGCCCATTAACTAAGGGAGTTATAAACTATGAAATCGATTCTTTGTGCTCTAAGCATGTTGGCTCTAGTCGCTGGTGTTTCTTTCGCAAACGAAACCGCTCCAGCTACAAACAACGAAGCTGCAACTACAGCTCCTATGACAGAAAAAGTCGAACACGCTGCTGAAGCAATGACAACTGAAGTTAAAAAAGTTGAAGAAAAAACTGCTAAGAAAATGAAGAAAGCTAAAAAAGCTGCAACAAAAGCAGTTGAAGCTTTAGAAAAGAAAGCTGAAGAAGTTGTTGCTCCTGCTGCTGAAGAAACAACCCCAGCTCCTGCTATGAATCCTGCTACAAAATAACTTTTAGTTACTCTTGTAGCGTAAAGACCCAATTTCGAAGATTTCTTCGGGTTGGGTCTTTTTTTTATTCACACCGCATCATTCAAAGTTCTCCTTATTTCAACATTATTTACCGATACGACTTACGTAGAAGTGCCTTTTTTCATAAGAGGTTACTCTGTTAAATATTGATCCAAAACTTAAATGGCTTAGAACAAGATTAGAGCATCGGCTTGCCTTTTTTGTAAAAGCCTTTGAAGGTAAGCCCACTTCCGACTTCGGTAGCGAAACTGCTATTAAGGCCCGTCAACAAACAGCGAGAATCCTCTATTGCCTTTGTCTTGCGGCAATTATATCGGCCCTGCTTAATATCGTTGAGAGTTTTCCAAATCAAACCATCTACTCTTCTGTCGGAGACATCGCGAGTGACGATCTAGTTGCCCCCATCACGATAGAAATTGAGCCCTCAGAACGAGATTCCCAACAGAAAGAGACTCTCGCTCAACGAGTGCCCCCCATTTTTGACTATGATGAAAACATCATTCCCCAATGGTTAGCCAAGTGGCAGATTGCTTTTAAAAACATAAGAAAAGAGTTCTATTCCAACCCAAAAATAAATCTGCGAAATGCACAAACTTTAGAGGCTGTTTCAAAACGAGTAACTGATTATACCGGACAAACTTTACGCCCCAGAGATCTTTTATATCTGCATGAAAACAAATTCAGCCCTAAAACTGAAGAAACCTTTTTTAAACTAACTGAATTTCTAAAAGCCAGATTAATTTCCGATGTTGATGTTTTTTTCTCCTATTATGCGACCGGAATTTCGCTGAGAAAATACCAGGAAGGTCTATCAGAAAGTCTTATCACCGATGTCTCTCGAATTTGGAGTTTAGACCAAGCCAGAGAAATTCTCAGTCGTTATCCGACCATCATTAAAGACAAAAAATTATTTAACGCTAGAGTGACGGTCGAAATCTTAGACTATCTCATACCCCCAAATTTAACATTCAACTCGGCAGAAACAGAACTAAGAATCAATCAGTACCTGAAAGCCTCCAGACATCCTGTAATCAAAATAACACGAGGACAAATCTTAATCCATAAAGGTGAAAAACTGACGGAGCAAAATCTAAAGTTGGCTCGTTCTTTGAACAATCTTCTTTCTCCGGTAGCCATTCTCCATAGATTTCTTCTTTCCACTGTCATTCTGTTTGTGTTTCTCTATGTTCTGTTTTCCCTTCATTTGGGTTATAAAAAGTTTTGGCATCACTCCTTTAAGGACGCGCTCCTCTTTTTATCGATTACTCTACTTAGTTTATTCGGTTTAAAGTATGGCTCAGAGTGGCTTGAGTTCATTTTTTCTTCGTACGGATTTGAACGCTTACCGGATTATCTCATACCCATATCTACGGGAGCCATTATGCTCCACTTGATGATAGGGAGAACGGCCTCTTATACCTATACGATACTCATCTCCACCTTAAGTCGTTTTATTCTTGAGCAAGAACTTAGTTACTCTGTGTTCATCTTTGTAATCTG
>VGSE01000061.1 GCA_016875135.1 Deltaproteobacteria bacterium | reverse complement strand
TTTGTAACGACATGGCGCGACTTCTTAAGAATGCATAGATAAGTTCAGCGGCAATTCGGCTACTGCGTTCGTAAGGATCTAACGCGGGGGCGACCTCAGCGATTTCGAAGAATGTTACTTTGGGTTGGCTTCCGGCTAAAGAGGCTAAAGTATAAAGCTCTGCTGCTGAGAATCCGATGACCGGTGCAGCACTCATTCCTTCAGCTTCTGAGCAGCTATCGAGGTCTAAAGTAACAGCGATGGAGTGATGGGTTCTTGCTAATCGATCCAATTGGTGTCTAAAAGCTTCTGAGATGGGCTCAGGCCTCACTTTGAGAGATTCCCAGGTCATGACTAGGACGTTATGTTTTTTAACGTAGTCATAATGGGCTCTAGAGTTTCGGTTAGACCGCGCGCCAAACTCAACAAAACTTTCTCCTGCGATAGCTTCCGATTCCAAAATTTGCCGAAAGGGGGTGCCGCTGTGGGGTTGCCCGTCTTCTAATTCTCTGACATCTAAATGGGGATCGATATTGATAAGAGCTGTTTTCTCTCGTGGATTGATTTGTTTTCTTCCCTCCACAAATCCCATGATATGAGGGGCTGCAACATCATGTCCTCCTCCTAGAGTGATGATGGTGTGCCCTTGAGCGGAGATCTGAGTCACTAACTTTTGCGCTTGGGCATGGGTTTCTACAATGGATTTACTGATCGGCGTATTGCCTACATCGGTAAGTTCAATCAGAGTTTCCCACCTGAGATCCATCGGCTGAGCCATTTTATAAAGGTGCTTGCGGATGCTATTGGGCCCTTCTTTGGCGCCGGCTCTTCCCAAATTCTTAATGACGCCGGTGTCATCGGGAGTTCCTAATAAAACGATCGACTCCGGTTTTTCTTTAGGGACGCAGAGCTCAGTTCCCACTTTGACCCATTCACCCAATCTGGGGTCACCAGGACGACCTTTAAAAAAAAGTTCCGAAGGAATCACGGGTGTCAGTCTCCCATTAAGCTTAAAAGGTAGCGGTCATTGAAGAAAGGGGGAAGAGTTGCCTCCTCCCCCTTTTCGAGTTCTCTTATCTTGAGACTCGATATTCAATTGAGATGCGATCCGAGATGCTCAACTGTGATGTGTTGATCATATCCCAATTAATAGTGACGGCATTACTATTGGCCTCATAAGTCCATTGATCTGTAGAGGATCCTGTATTGCCGATAAGAGCTACATTTCCTACTGAGACCTTGAGTGTCTTCAAGTCTAAAGGACGTTTCGACAGCGTGAATGGGTTATTCCCATGCACTTTAGCTCTAAAGATAACGTCTTTAGCATAGTCATGAAGAGTTCTTTCCATATCGAACTGGCATTGGTTCACGTAGTACTTCCCGTTCGTTTTTTGTACGATCGTATTGTACGCATTAGAAGGCGCTGCCGAATCAGGTTCGCTCGAAATAAGACTGGGGCAACCAGGGGCAATTGCGCTCACACGGTAACCCTTTCTTTCCTGTTTATGGAAAGTAACAAAGTCTCTGGCAAAGTCATTGGCTGTATAACTTTTTAGAGGCTCAGGCAGTTTACTTGTGTAGTACTTAAAGTGATCCAGCTGATGAGTCACAATGAGAGCATCCATCGGAAGGGTACGCATCATATAGCCTTTATGATAGATATCGGCTAGCTTTTCCGTAGGAAGCTGCTCATAGAATCTGAACATAGACCAGATAGGTGAGTTTCTGCAATTGTTGCAAAGACTAAAGCTACCTGCAAGGCCCACTCTCTTTTGGAACTCAGCGATCAAATTCTGAGTTTCCGAACCGAAGAGTTTAAGACCTCCTTGCTCAGCGATCGGCAGCCCTTTGAACTTCTCCACATCGGTAGAAAGCAGAATGTTTTCATGGGAAACTTGCGCGGAATTTAAGTCTCCGTAGAAAACATCGATGTGATTTTTGAGGGCTTTAATTGTCGAGTCACAGTATTTTGAGTTGTCGATAATCCAAAGAAGTTCGGTTTTAGCAGGCCCCGAAGTATCTACGGTAAAGTTGTCGACTTGAGTTCCTGGAACGACATTGATGACTAAAGTTCCATCGCTATAGAGCCCATCTTCATTTGTCACCCGAAGCTTGAATTCTTGAGACCCAAGATCGGCTTCTTTTGGGGTAGCATTGAGAATGCCGTTTGAGCTAAGTGTTAACCAGTCTTTGCCTTCGACTTTGGAGAAAGAAATAACCTCTCCGTCGAGATCACGAGCTAAGTTGGCGATACTTTCACTCAACGTCTCATTGGTTTTAGCAGTGAGATTTGCGATAGGTTCGTTTAGCCAAATTGGGGCTCTTGGATTCTTCTCAACGACGACTTTAAGCGTTCCTGCAGCCATTAAGTTGCCGTCATCCACTTTAAAGTTGCAATCGTGAGAACCTACATCGATTCGTTTTGGCCGGTCTAGGGTCAGCTTTCCTTCCGCTGAAAGTTTAACCCAAGTTCCACAATCAGAAGTGTTTACCAAAACAAAGTTAACTGGGTCATTATCCGAGTCCTGAACGAAGTTTTTGAGATCAAACTCGGCTACTTCTCTCTCTTTTACATTGAATTGGGGTAAGGCTCCGATCGTTGGAGGGTGATTTTTGTGAATGACTTTGATAACTCCTTCGGTAGTAGCCGAGAGCCCCCCTGGATCTGTTACTTTGAAAGTGACCTTAATCTGATCCCCGATATCAGCTTGAGTAGGAATTCCTGATATCGCTCCACTCGAGCTCACCATCATCCAATTCGGACCGTCCACTTTTTCAAACGTGAGTGTGTCTCCATCAATGTCCGAAGCATAGATATTAAGAGGGAATGAATACGTTGTGTCCTCATAAGCATCGTTGAGAGGGATTGGGTTAGCACTCCAACGGGGAGCGTGGTTAATTTTGTCGACGGTGATTTGAACCGTAGTGACAGCTTCTGTATTAGCCGCATCGAAGACTCGAACCTGGAAAGAATGGGTCTTTCCAGCATCAACTAGTCTCGGACGACCGGTAATCGTTCCGTCTTGTGCGACGGTTAACCATGAGGGGCTTGCCGAGATTTTGATTATTCTTAAAGTATCGTTGGGCAGATCGACATCGATCACAAAAGGCATTAAGGCTGCATTGTAATTGGCGTCCTCCGTCGCATTGGGGAGAATAATTGGGTTTTGAGTCCACTTCGGCGGATGATTTACATGAAGGACTTTAAAAATGACGGTCGCTTGAACCAATTCTCCACTAGCATCGGCGACGGCCACCTTGAAAGTGTTGTCCCCTTCATCAGACATTTGAGGAGTTCCGGTGAACGTTCCCTTGGCATCTAACTTTGCCCATGAGGGGCCAGAGATCAGTGCAAAAGTTAGAGGGTCGTTGTCAGAGTCTTTAGCGTATTGAGCGATACTCTGAGAAACACTGCTTTCTTCGGGAACACTATAGATCATCGGGTTGATAGTCCAATAAGGCAGGTGGTTAGTGTGAACCACTAAAAGCTGCACTTCGGAGATATCGTCGGGTGTTGAGATTCTGTCGGAAACTCTAACACTAAAAGTATTAATTCCGACATCTTTAGCCCCGGGAGCTCCCGAGAGGGTTCCGTTTTCGTTGATTTGAAGCCATGCGGGTCCGCTGATTTTTGAGAAGTAGACCCGATCTCCATCGGGATCGGTGACAAATTTAGAGAGCTCAACATCACCATAGTTTTTATCTTCGGCGGCATCAGGAAGAAGTGTGGGATGATTATTCCACACGGGAGGCTCGTTAGCTTTTTCGACAAAAATTTGAACTTCCGTCGTGTCTTTGGCTCCATCTTGATCGGTAACGGTAGCTACAAACTTGTTAAGTCCTAGGTTGCTCTTTCCGGGTTTTCCGGAAAAAACTCCCGTAGTTGTATCAATTCGGGCCCAATCCGGTCCAGTGAGAGAGAAGGTCAGTTTGTCTCCGGCATCGGGATCGGTAGCCGAATTAGATAAGGGTTGTGTGACTTGAGTGCCATGGGTTGTTTTTGGCAGGATAATTGGGTTAGCCAACCACTTGGGTGGATGGTTCACATGGATTACTTTAAACTTGAATGTCGTAGAATCGGTGTAGGTGATTCCGTCGATTTTAGCCGAAAGAGAAAGAACGACATCGATATTCCCAGGTGTTTTTGGTGTTCCAAAGATCGTTCCTGTGTTGGCTCCTACGTTGAGCCAAGGTGGAGGGGTTTGGCTTACCAAAGTGTAGCGAATTGTAGCTCCTTCAGGATTGACGACATGTTGAGCTGTGTCTGCAGAGTAGCTTGTGTCCTCAAAAGCATCGGCCAATGCAATAGGATTGGCTGCCCACTTGGGAGGGACAATCTTTTTAAGAACATTGCCGCGAGCTGTGATTGTAGAACTTCCAGCAGAATTCGTGGCCTTGATAACAATTCCGCTGTAGGGGCCCGCAAACTGATGATTGGGTGTATAGGGAGGAACTCCTGAAAGCTTACCCGTAGTTCCCTCAAGGGTTAACCAGCTCGGCAAACCTGTAGCGGAAAAACTTTGAGCTGATTGGGGGTCGGTTAGATATTGGGTGAGATCTACAGTTAAATTATCCCCTTCTTTTGTGACCCCTAAGTCGAGATCGGTCACAGTAAACTCCGGCGGAGGCGGTAAAATCTTAAGAGAGGCCGGATGGTTTAAGTCAGCTCCTTCAGGAGTTGAGTCTTTTACCGTCAGTCGGGGATTAAAAGTACCGGCTGCAGTGGGAGTTCCTTTGATGAGATTATTAGGTTCATCAAGAACTAACCCGTCTGGTAAATTACTTGCTCCCCATCTGTAAGGAGCAACTCCGGGATCGGCTAGCAAAGTTCGAAGGTCGACCGAGTAATTAGAGCCGACGACTCCTTGGGGAAGAACTAAAGGATCTTTAAACTTTACTCCTCGATTGCCAGGGAACGCAATCGACGACAGAATAAAAGTTGTGACCCACAGTAATTTTAAACTTGTTAAATTTCGAAAGAGAGCCCTTAACCCAATCGCGCGAACCATGTTGAATCCCCCAATTGTTAAGAAACAACGGCTAAAAACCTATTAAGTGTGAACCTCAGTGTAACAACTAAGATTCTATTATTTAAGCGAATTTAAAAAAAGAGAAGACAATTGTAAAGAACAGACAATTGTTGTGATGAGACAAATATTTTTATACCTGCTCCCTCTGGCCGTTTGAACCTCTTAAAAAGTCCATTCAAAGGAAGGAGGTATAATATTTTTTAAACAAAGAATGTTAGGAATGCGTCAGGGTTTTATGCGATGTATCAATCTAGGAAAAGCAGCCGCTTCTCTTAAGTGATCCAGACCACAAATCCAAGCTATTGTTCTCTCTAATCCCAACCCAAATCCTGCGTGAGGAACTGAGCCGTATTTGCGAAGATCCAGATACCAATCAAAATTTTCTTCTTTAAGATCGTGTTCGTGGAGTCGCTTACGAAGAGCTTCTATGTCTTCTTCACGTTGACCTCCTCCGATGATCTCTCCGTAACCTTCGGGAGCAATGCAATCGCACCCCAAAGCCAATTTTGGATTCTGAGGATCCGGTTTCATGTAAAAAGCTTTAATTTGCGCGGGGAACCGATGAATAAAAATAGGGCGATCAAAGTCCTCGGACACCGCCGATTCTTCGGGAGCCCCAAAATCATCCCCCCAATTGACACTGTGGCCTTTTCTCTTCAAAATTTCGATGGCTTCGTCATAGGAAACGCGAGGGAAGGGGGCTTTAACATTTTGCAGCTTAGTCGTATCTCTTCCCAAAGTTGTTAATTCAAAAGCACACTCTTTAAGGACATATTGAACCGTGTACTCCAGAAAGCGTTCAGCTAACCTCATATTGTCGTCGAGATCATTAAAAGCTACTTCCGGTTCAATCATCCAAAATTCTGTTAAATGTCGTCGTGTCTTGCTTTTTTCGGCTCGAAAGGTGGGGCCAAAACAATAGACTTTTCCAAAGGCCATGGCTGCCGCTTCTCCGTAAAGTTGTCCGCTTTGGGAGAGATAGGCCTTTTCTCCAAAATATTCAGTTTCAAAAAGAGTCGAGGTCCCTTCGCAGGCCGCCGGGGTAAAAATAGGGGTGTCGATCAGGGTGAATCCCTCTTGATCAAAAAAGTCTCGTACCGCTTTTACGAAGCGGTCTCTGATTCTTAAAGTGGCATGGGGTCGTTGTGATCTCAGCCAAAGGTGACGGTTCGATAAAAGAAAATCGGGCCCATGCTCTTTGGGGCCTAACGGGTATTCTTGGGCTATTTGCAGAACTTCTATCGTTTGACCGTCCAATTCGACGCCAATAGGAGAGCGTTTATCCTCTTTTACCTTTCCCGTAATCATGAGGGACGTCTCTTGAGTTAAAGTGTCCAATTGGGCAAAGATTTCATCGGACACATTACCCTTAAACCATACGACCTGAACGATTCCGCTTCCATCTCTCATCAGTAAGAAGCGAAGCTTTCCCGAACTGCGAATATTGTAGACCCATCCTCGGAGTTCTACGGTTTCACCGAGGTGGGATTTAAGCTCTCTAATTGTCGTCCTTCTTGCCATAGGAGTTATACCACCGCAGGTTTAGGAGTGGGCCGACTCGATTTTGATTTGCCGTTACGATTTTCTAAGAACCGCTCAACGTAAATGGTAAATGGGGAAGCAATATACATAGTGGAGTAAGTTCCCACAAAGATACCAAAACACATGGCTATGGCAAAACTTTGGATCTCCCCTTTACAGAGAAAAATAATAGGAACAATTGAAATAAAAGTGATCAGCGAGGTTAAAGTGGTTCGAGAGAGAGTCAGGTTGATGGCTTTATTAATGGTTTGGGGAAGAGGAAGATTTGAACCGCTTTGTTTTAACATCTCTCTTACCCGATCGTAAATCACAATGGTGTCGTTCACACTATAACCTGCAATGGTCAGAAGAGCTGCAATTGCGGTAATGGTAAACTCTCGTCCCGTTAAAAGGTAGAATCCCGTGGCCATCATTAAATCGTGAATCATGGCAAGAGTAGCTCCAGGAGCAAACCTAACGTCGAAACGCAGCCAAATATAGATTGTGATGAGAATAACTGAATAAAAAAGAGATCTCAGTGCAGCTGCTTTTAATTCAGATCCCACTTTGGGACCTACAACATCTACCGATTGAACAGTGAGATTATCGGCCCCTAATTTTTCGACAAGTCTTGTGTTGAGCGGGCTTTTATCTTTGTCACCTGTAGAGTTTCTGGAAGTGATCATAAACTCTTGGTTAGAGTCTCCCAAGCCAACAACTGAAGCTTCCGATTCTTTGAGTTCTTCGAGAACTTTTCTCACTGCTTCTGTGGACGTAGCGTTTTTAAATTTAACTTGAATGACTGTTCCGCCTGTGAAGTCCACTCCATAATTAAGGCCTCGGGTCCAAAGTCCCGCAAAAATGGCAATCAGTGCGATCATTGAAAAAAATAAAAAGTATTTAAATTTTCCAATAAAGTCGATCGACAGGTCGTTGGGAATTATTTGAAAGTATTTTTGCATATAATGATGTCCTAAATGCTGATGGTTTTTTCGCCTTTGACAATAACGAAGTAATCAAAAATCACTCGAGTTACAAAAACTGCAGTGTACATCGAAGCGGTTAAGCCGATGAGAAGAGTGACTGCAAAACCTCGAATGGGGCCATAACCGAAACTCAACAGAACCAAACCTGCCACCATCGTGGTTGCGTTTGAGTCAAGAATAGCTGAAAACGCTCGACTGTAACCTTCGCCAACTGCGGTCGCTAAGGATTTGCCCATTTTTAACTCTTCGCGAATGTGCTCAAGGATCAGAATGTTGGCATCAACGGCCATTCCAAGAGTCAAAGTAATACCCGCAAGCCCGGGGAGTGTCAGGGTTCCCTCGAAAGCTGCTAAAATGGCCAAAATGAAAAGCCCATTTAAAATTAATGCAATGTTGGCAAAAAGTCCTGAAGTCTTATAGTAGACCCCCATGAAGAGGAAAACCAAAAGAAGTCCAGCGACTAAAGAGTAGGTTCCAGCTCGAATCGAATCAGCCCCTAGGGAAGGTCCGACCACACGCTCCTCCAAGAATTCAAGGCGAGCAGGTAAGGCTCCGGAGCGAAGCACCAAGCTCGTATCCTTAGCGTCATTGAGAACTTCCGCGTCTGAACGTCCTTGAGAACTCATTTCAATCATGGCTCGTCCGCCACCAATTTTAGTTTTAATTCGGGGGGCAGAGTGGACATTGCTATCAAGAACAATGGCCATGTATTTTCCGACATTTTCCCCTGTGGCTTTTTCGAACTTTGTGGCCCCAAGTGAAGTGAGTTCAAAGTTCACAATGGGTTGTTGGGTTTCAGGGTCAAAGCTGTAGTGAGCATCTTGGAGGTCTTCGCCCGTGACCAAAGCATCCCGTTCTAGAAGATAGGGGATGTACTGCGATTCCTTGGTGTTAACATTAATCTTTTTCTGAAAGAGAATTTCAGTCCCAGAAGGAATTTTACCGGTCAACCAAGTATTGAACTGTTGTAAATGTTTTGTGATGGGTTGAGACTCTGAAAGAGTTATCTTTTTTTCAGCAACGAATTGACTGACCCATTTATCCATTTCGGCTTCAGAGGGCGAGCCATTTTCTTCAGGGCCCGACCGCTCAATCTGAAAAGAGAGTTTCGCCGTACGCGAAATGATCTCTTTAAGTCGTCCCGGATCTTGAAGTCCCGGGAACTGCACTAAGATCTTTTCTTCGCCTTGTTTTTGGATAATGGGCTCGGCGATTCCAAATTCGTCGATCCGATTTCGTAGGGTTTCTAAGGACTGCTCGACAGCTCTTTCGTTGACTTGAGACTCCCAAAGTTGAGTCATTCTAAATTTGGCAGTGCTCCCAGAAAGGCCATCAAAATCAACGAACTGACCGAGATCTGTATTAATCGCTTTGTCTAACTTTTTCCAATCATTAGCGTTGGTGAAAGTTATGGTGATGAAGTTATCTTGGGTCGTGTCAAAATTAAAGCCGGTTAGCTTTTCTTGCTGGGCAATCTCTTTAAATTGAGTTTTTATTTTGCCAACCGCATCACGGTGAACTTCTTTAAAATCGATTCCCAAAACTAAATGAAGACCTCCCCGGAGATCGAGTCCCAACTTTAAAACTTCGGAGGGAAGCACACCAAAATACCAGGGGTCCGAAGGTTTGCTGATTTTGGGGACATTAATCCCTTTAGTGAATTTCAAAACCGTTGGAGTCAGCAAATAGAAAGAAAACAGAATAGTTGCGACAATGGTGCTGACTCGCCATTTTATACCTTTCATGTCGTTGCCTCTTTCTCGCTGGTGTTTTTATCCTCTTTAAGCTTTGCAGCGCTTTCTAGAATCTGTGATTTTAAAATCTTTAAGGAGACACCTTGGTCGACTTCTAAAGTAACAAATTTCTCGCCGACAGTCTTGATGGTGCCGATGATGCCTGCTTGGGTCACCACCATGTCTCCCCGTTTTAAATCCTTAATAAATGTTTGTTGCTCTTTTTGACGTTTCTGTTGAGGCCGTAAAATCAAGAAGTAGAAAACTCCAAAGATCATGATAAGCGGAATAAAAGGGGTTATTCCTTCTCGGCCTTGAGCAACGGGTGAAGCTTGAGAGGCTGCAGGAGCGCCTTCGGCCCAAACCCATCGACCTGCTAATGAAAGCACTAAAACAATTTTTTCGAAAACACCCATCGTTTGCTCCTTAAGTGGATTGACCACTTTTAATGTTGTCCTGTAATGCCCGTTCCGTTTTGTCCGGATAAGCGGTTGTTAATCTTGGTTTCATCGTTTCGTAAAAACTTTGAAACGTCCCGCTCTCCAAGGACTCTCGGATCTGCGACATAAGTCGATGATAGTAGTAAAGATTGTGAAGTGTGGCAAGGCGTAAGCCTAAGATTTCTTTTGTTAAAAAAAGATGACGTAAATAACCTCGACTGTAATTTTGGCAACACTCACATAAACACGTTGCATCAATTGGCCGTTGGTCGTGGGTGTGGACGCTGTTTCTAATGTTGAGCAGTCCATCATGAGTGAAGAATCCTCCGTTTCGGGCATTTCGGGTAGGAAGAACACAATCGAACATATCGATTCCGTTTTTAACTGCTTCTAAAATATCTCGCGGGGTTCCCACTCCCATCAAATAATGGGGCAGATGTTGGGGAAGATGAGGGGCGATTTCTGTCAGAACATGGATCATTTCGGCATGGGGCTCACCGACACTTAGGCCTCCTACGGCTAATCCATCAATAGGGAGCTGTAATGTCCCCTCTAAACTTTCTAATCGCAAAGGGATAGAAGTTCCACCCTGAATAATGCCGAAAATTTTTTGATAAGGGTGGCGCGGAACTTCAAAGAATCTTTTACCCCATCTGAGACTTCGGTGGACCGCCTCCTTTAAAACTTTTTCGGTATTAGGAAGAGCAACACATTCATCAAAGAGCATAGCAATGTCGGAGCCGATGGTTTGTTGGATTTGGGCTGAAAGTTCGGGGGTGAGAAAGAGGGTGTCTCCGTTTAAGTGAGATTGGAATTGGACCCCCTCATCGGTCAGCTTTTTTAATTTGCCCAGGCTAAAAACTTGAAACCCGCCACTATCGGTCAGAATGGGTTTGTCCCAGTTCATAAAGGAGTGAAGGCCGCCGAAGATTTTTAAGCTTTCAAGCCCTGGCCTTAAATAAAGGTGGTAAGTGTTGCCTAGGATGATTTGGCTTCCAACATTCTTAAGATCGGTAGGCGACATCGTTTTAACAGCGCCAACAGTTCCTACTGGCATGAAAACAGGAGTTTCTAACGTTCCGTGGTGTAGAATCAGTCTTCCTCGTCTGGCGAAGCCGTCGGATTTTAAAACTTCAAAATGGGAAGAGTTGTTATTCATGAGCTCCCCGTTTTAGGCTCACCCCATTCTTTTAGCAAGTAAGATTGAGTCTAAGAGAATTATTCTGTACAGTAGAAGTCCCATGGCTCAAATTATTCCCATTCCGGCGGTTAACACTGCCATTTTTAATGAAAACAACGAAATTCTTTTGACCCGACGGTCTGCGCAGGTGAGAGAGCCCGGCAAGTGGTGTCTTCCCGGTGGCCACTTGGAAGTGGGGGAATTTTGGCTGGATGGAGCGGTCCGCGAAACTCAAGAAGAGATAGGGATCACGGTCAAACAGGCGATTCTGTGTGGTCTTTATTCAGATCCGACATTGACGGTAACCCAAGATCCTATTCAGCCCGAGGGGTATCGGGGGCAGTTTGTGGTGGCTCTATTTAAAGTGCTCTCTTTTGAGGGAGATATTCATCCCAATCACGAAGTGGATGATTGGGATTGGTTTGATCCGAACAATTTGCCGGAGCCTATTTTGAAATCACATCCGATTAGATGTTTAGATGCTTTTCATTTTAATGGTACCGTTTTTGTTAGGTGATAGGAGATTATGAATTTTCCAATTGAACGACCTCGTGCTGCGGTATCGGCAGTGATCATGAATCCTGAAAAAAAGGTTTTATTGACGTTAAGATCTTCAAAAGTTTGGTGGCCCGGACAGTGGTGCTTACCCGGAGGGCATCTTAGAGGTGGCCAGGATTGGCTTTCGACCTGTCGAGAAGAGGTGAGTGAGGAAGTGGGTTTGGAAGTGGTTAAAGCAAGACTGGTGGGGATTTACTCCGATCCGGAAGTGAATCAGCTTTGGGAACCTCGAGCGGGAAAAAAATTAAGTTTTGTCGTTGCTTCATTTCTTGTCACCGATTATCGCGGAGAAGTGAAAGTGAATGACGAGGTCTCCGAGGTCGGATGGTTTGAGTTGGATCGCCTTCCGACTCCTTTGCTTGTTTCTGAAAAGATCAAAATCTCCGACGCTTTTCGGTTCGATGGTCAGGCGTTTGTCAGATAGTGGGCTTCTTCTTTCAGTTGGCCGCGGGGAGGAATCAATTCGTGCTCTTTGCGGGTCTCTTCACCAGCCTCGGATTCATGAATATTTCATTGCGGGGCAGGTAAATAACAAAAAATCTCTCGCCACTAGCTTCGCAAGCCAAAGATTGATATCGTATAAAAAATGAATTTTTTTGGCTCAACGCAGTACAGCAACTTTATTAATTCATGAATTTAAGAAAACTAGCACTCACTACGCTTATTGTTTCTATTTTGTTTCTGCTTAACACTTCAACAGCTTTCGCTCGCCAAAGATTCGCTACACTTCCAGGTGGGCTTCTTTATCCTCAATTTGCAGCTTCGGCATTTACCAATGCCGCAGCTCTTTCTTCAGATTGGTATAGTGAGGTTCAAGCACTTTACTCTCCTGAAATTGCCGACAGATCAAATCCTCATTCCTATTTTGTTGGATATGCGACCAGCAATCCTAAAGTGGGATTCAACATCGGTTACCTCGGCTCCATACAATCGGGGGTGGCTGTTCACAATCTTTTTTCGGGTGTTTCCGCGAGACACAAAAAACATGCTTTTGGATTAGCCATCAGAAAAAATGATGTCGCTTATTCCAGTTCTATTCCTATCGATGCCAGCTGGATGTGGGATATTACTCGCCGAGTCACTCTGGGTGTAGTCGGTTACGATATCCTTGATAATCGCTCTTTGGCGCTAGGATTGGGGTACGAAAACTATAGTTATTATTCTTTGGAGGTGGATGCTCAATTCCCTCTTCCCGGTTATTTGGATTTCGCAACTCGTGAATACAGTATTAATTTTGCTTCGGTATTTTATTTTTTTAAACCGGTTGGGATATCAGTGGGAACTCGCTACCAAAAATGGGACGATATCAATAACGAATCGTCGAAATGGCGGCATACGCTGGGCGCTGTGGTGAAACTCAAAGGCCGAATGAGTTTAGTGGGGCTTTATACCAGTGCTCCGGACACATTCACTGTAGGCCTGTGCTGGGGCACCCCGGCCACAGCTCAGCAGTGGATCGAATATTGGTTAGCACGAGACCGAAGGGAGCTTCGACTGTAATGATATTAGTCGTTTCCATTTTTCGAAAGGCAAGTTACTGGGCCTTTTTATTTTCGCTGGCGCTACTTTCTGCTTGCTCTGAAAAAATGACAGTTCAATTTCAGGCTTCAGAGCAAACGGTGGCAAAAGCCACATTGGGCGGGAATATCAGAGTTAATTTAAAAAGAAGTTCTCGCCGAACATTAGGCCTACCTTTTGCTCCAAGCACTCACACTAGCGATGAAGTGCTTGTCCCCTACACAGTCAGTGGAACCGCAACTCCGGGGGTAATTCATAATCTTTCTAGTGGTACTTTAAGAATCCCCTCGGGAACCGATGGGAACTCCCTGCAGTTTCAAATTCTAGATTCCTCATTTCAAGGTATCAAGACTATAGTTGTTCAACTGTCTGCTCCCAAAGATGGAAAGCTTGGAAATACAAACACGCATACGGTTTATCTGGGTGATGGAGCCATAGCCGGCCAAATCTTAATCAACAATGGGGATCTCACAACACAATCACTGGATGTGACGCTTACTTTTTCTGCCTCGGGTATCAATCAAATGTATGTGACTAATACCTCTGGATGTGCAACCGGGGGAAGCTGGGAATCTTACGCTACAACTAAAAGTTGGACACTTGGCCAAAGCAACTCATTAGCTACGGTCTATGTGAAATTCCGTGATGCCGCTCTAAATGAAACCGAATGTTACAGCGATGACATCACTCATGAGTCGTTTAATCCCGTCACAGCGGGTGCTGTAGTCATTGATGGAGGGGATAGGGATGATCATGGGCACGCAACTTCCGGACCCGATAATATTTTAGGGACTACAGATGATGTGAACCACGACGGTTGGTTATTTATTGAGCAGCTTATAGACTTTGCCAAGAAAGGAAACTTAAATAATGCACCCCAAGATGTTTTGGTAGTTGGAGCTTCGTCAATTGCTTTGAACGCTATTCAGAGCGCAACAATTGTTCAGAACCTCAGCATTACGGTAAAAACCGGCTCGCAGCTCTCAAATGTGGACTTTAACAACTACAAAATTCTCTACGTACCGGGGGATCAGAGTAATACCTTTGGGGGGGTTTCCAATAGCGATCTGTCTATTTTAAAAACACGAAGATTGGACATCCAAACCTTTGTGAACGGAGGCGGAAGCTTAGTGGCGTTGACAGAAGAGGGCTCATCGGAACCTTTCGGTTGGCTAGAATTGCCTCTCCCTTTCCAAATTCAATCTGTCTCTGGCACAGTTCTACGTAAAACTCAAGCTGCTATTGATGCCGGTTTTACAATTTCTGACACTGATCTTTCCAATGGCACTCCCTATCACAATTCTTTTGTAGGCCCACCAAATTTTAACGGCCTTGTGCCTTTTGTCCTCAGTGAAATTGATCAAGTCATCACACTTGGATTTTCTTCGCAATTACATAAAAGCAAAATTATCACCCACCCTTGAATCGTCAGGGCAGACTAGAGTCTCAAGGGTGTCA
>VGSE01000060.1 GCA_016875135.1 Deltaproteobacteria bacterium | reverse complement strand
TCAAGCTGTACTTTTTTTGGAATCTCATCGCATCAGCTCTCAATTGCAGAGCCATATCTCTGTGTTTTTTGCTTTCGATCCCCTTAAGAAGCAACTCGCTCTCAACAAATTTCTTAAGAGCCATAAGCCCCTCAATTTTTTTTAATTCGAGAAAGTCTTGAGCTTCCAGAGAGAGACCGTTTTTTGATTGTGCCGGCTCTCTGGTATTCCCTTTTTTATTTAGCCATTTTTCGACTTCAGCCAAATTGTTGTTTGCTAAATTTGCAGCCACCAGAAGCGGGTTAAATTGGGGGCCCCAAAGATCGGATAAATTTACCGTGTTTTCCAAAATAGATTGGTATAGCTCATTAGCCTCTTCAATCTTCAAATCCATTAATAGCTTTACGACCTGTTCCCCCATAGCCGATTTCAAATTAGATTTCTGGTTGTTGTTGGACCAAAGAGCAGATTGTTTCCACTTTTCAATCAATTCAAATGCCATCACCCACTTTTTCTTTTCAAGCAGTTCGAAGTATCTGGCTTCTATTAGGTCCGCATAGAGATCCTCAGTCGCTTTCTGATAACTAGTCCCTTTGATCCAACTAACATAAACATCTTCTATAGGACTGAAAAGGTCCTGGTCCTTTAGAGACTCCTTCTTTAAGTCTAATTTTAAAACCTCTTGACTCTCTTTTTTAAGAATTTGAAAAATCCTAGATGAAATAAACTCAGAAAGTTCACCGCTTTTAAGTTCGTCGGGGCGATTTTTGGCAATTTTGATTAAATAATCTATCGCCCCCTTACCACCAGATTCTAGAACTGACAGACCTTTATTTAATGCAGCTAAGTACCGTAATTTGTTCTCTTTAATGAGGGCTAACTTTTCATCAATCACTTGGGTTCGGCGTTCCTGTTCTACTTTCGATTTTTGACTATAATCAAGAAGCATTGCCTGTATATAAGAATACTTCCCGATATCCGTATTCGGAAATTGCTCACCTACTTCTAAATAGCCTTGGATGGCATCCGCCATTGGCAGTTTCATTTTAAGCGCTATATCAGCTATTCTCTTCCGGGCATAGGAGGCGCAGAAGGAGTTTTTATTTTTACCTTTTAAATAATCTACAAAAAAGAAACGGGCCGAATTGAACTCACTACGCTGGAATTTGATCTCTCCCAGATTATAAAGGGCCTCGGGATAAAATCGTGTGATAATATTAGATTCTGAGTCATATAGCTTCATTAGCTTTCCTTCAGAATCCTTCATACCCGTGCTACGATCCATCTCAATCAATCTGAGTTTTGCACCAGTAACCAGTCGCGGATTTCGGCATTTTTGAATTACGGATCGAAAACTCTTCATTGCTACAGCAGTATCATTAAGTAAAAAATGATTTTCCGCGACTCCAAATTGAAATAAGCAACTTAAGGAATGAAACGGATACTCTTCCTTGGCCTTAAGAAAAAATGGAAGGCTCTTTGAATACTGCCCATTTCTTAGCCAGAAAACTCCCACCGTGGCCTGGATTACGGGGACTAAAGTTGATTTGGGATACAGGAGCAGGGTTTCTCTTAATTTTTTTTCTGCCTCTCCAATTTGAGAAGAATTCAGACTCTCAATACGATCAAATAGGCTTTGCACTCTTAAAAAAGCTACCGCTTCTCTTAAGGGAGAGTCCTCGAAAACACTTTCAAATAACTCCATCAACGCATCAAGCTTAGACCACTGCTTCCTTTGAAAGCTCAAAACCAATTCGTTGTAATCTTTTCGACCCGGCAGGTCATTGGCAATCGTAGTAAAAGCCTCTTTAGCGGTCTCTATTAAGCTATGACTTTGACATTGAGGATGAGGGAATAAGAAAATTTTTAGTTGGCTTCTGTCCGGATTGGGTGCACTCGCAAAGGAAGCGCTGCACATCAGCCCTAAAAGGACCATACTCAACCAAAAAGTGGGAAGTTTTTGCATGACACGACCCTACTGAGCAAACGTCATGCCGAACTTCACACCCACTTTTTAGGCCAATTCTCCACAAACAAAAATAAAACAGGCAATCAGATTGGCAGCCCGTCAAACTTTTGTCATTCTCAAATTATCAACTGGCCATCTCTATTTCTATTGGAGTTTTTCACACAAATTACCGATAAATCTTCATAACTTTAGTGAGATGGATGATGCAACTCCTGACAAAACTTCAACACCCCATATTCCATCGAACATTCACGGTCCTAGTAATGCTTTCTGCTTTAACACAATGCTCAATTCTCACATCGTCGGGTTTAAAACATGCCAAAGGCATTTCATTCTCAGCTCCACACGAATGGAAAGAAATTGAATCACATGGCGAAAGCGATAAAGCATTCAAACTCCCCTCCGGCTCTACTGCTTCGATAACAAGTAGCTGTCAAGGCGCTCGTCAAATTAGTTTAGAAAACTTAACTAAAGATCTCTTGTTGGGAGCAAGAAAAGTTAAAATCATTCACAAAGACAGAATCATAGTAGCCAACACCGAAGCTCTATTTTCTCATGTTAATGCAACAGTGGATGGACAGGCCTTCCAATTGCTTTTTGTTGTCCTCAAAAAAGATAATTGTGTTTTTGATTTTACATTAGTCAGTACCCAATCGATTGGTCGAGCTGAAATCGAAGCCTTTTTAACCTTTGCGAAGAGTTTAAACTATGGACAAAGCTAAAAAGTTTTTCTTCTTGGGCTATGAAAGTAGCTTAATGATTCTAATTGACCTAATGGACTTTATCGGCGGGAGCTTCAACCTTTTTTACGCTTCATTTTTAGCCCTATTTCGTCGCCCCTTTTATTTTAAGCTGTTAATTGAACAGTGCTACATTCTTGGGGTTAAATCCTCATCGATAGTTTTTATTACCGCACTTTCGACCGGAATGGTCATGTCACTTCAGTTCGGATTTGGATTAGAACGCTTTGGTGGCAAACTTTATGTCCCAAAAGTCGTAGGGCTCTCAATTATGAGGGAGTTGGGGCCGGTCTTAAGTTGTTTAATGATTGCAGCTCGAGTAGGAGCCGGAATCGCAGCAGAAATCGGTTCGATGAATGTGACACAACAAATTGACGCCATCCGAGCTCTCGGTACAGACCCGATCAAACGTTTAGTCATACCCCGCGTACTTGCACTTTTAATCATGACTCCACTTCTCACAGTTTTTGCCGATTTAGTGGGAATTTTTGGCGGCATGTTCATTTCAAATGCAGAACTCTTTATCCATCCGGATTTTTATTATCACGAGGCTATCCTCTCATTAAAAACTTCCGATTTTCTTGTCGGTATTCTTAAGACCAGTTTTTTTGGTTTAGTTATTGCTCTCACAGGCTGTTATTACGGCATGAATACGCAGGGTGGAACTCAGGGAGTGGGACAGTCGACGACTAAATCAGTTGTGACCTCTTCTCTTCTGATTGTAGTTAGCGACTTTGTGATGACTAAATTGTTTTGGATCTTTGAAAGAAAGTAGAATATGCGAGAGAAAGTTGAAAAAAAACCGCTAATTGAAATTAGAGGAATACACAAACGATTCGGTAACAAGATCGTTCACCGTGGAATTGACCTAGATGTCTACCCGGGTGAAGTCTTAGCACTCATGGGCGGTAGCGGGTGTGGAAAAAGTGTACTCTTGCGAATGATCGTGGGCCTTGAAAAACCAGATAGGGGAACCATAAAATTTAACGGCCAACACATCGAAACCTTATCTGAGGATGAGTTGGTTCCTATTCGAAAAAAAATCGCCTATGTATTTCAATATGGAGCATTGTTTGACAGTTTTAGTGTAGAAGAAAATTTAGCTTATCCTTTGAGAGAGCATACGGCCCTAAACGAACATCAAATTCACAACAAGGTCACAACAACTCTAGACAAATTAGGTCTTCGAGGTTCAGAAAAATTATACCCTTCCGGATTAAGCGGAGGAATGCAAAGAAGGGTCGGGGTAGCCAGAAGTATTATTATGAACCCTGAAGTTATTTTATATGATGAACCCACTACCGGTTTGGATCCGTTTAATACTCAGCAAATTCTAAAAATCATGCTCCATTTGAAGCAAACAGGGGCCACCTCAGTGTTGGTTACCCATGATATGCACGCAATTTTTTCAGTTACTGATAGAGTGGCTTTTTTGAAAGACGGTCAAATTTTAGCTTTAGGAACTCGAGATGAGATAAAAAATAGTCCCATCAGAGAGGTAAGCAGCTTTATTCACGGGGAATCTTACTAATGGACAAGAAAGTGGCGAGCAATGTCATCGTTGGAGTCTTTATTTCTCTGGGTGTTATCGCTTTTGTATTTCTCTTATTTAATATTGGAGGAGGAGCGAGTGTCTTTTCATCTCAATTAAAAATAATCAGTCGGTTCCCACAAGTTAAAGGACTTCATCAGGGCTCAGAGGTCTCACTTTCAGGTCTTCGAATCGGTGTCGTCAAAGATATACGAATTGCAGTAGATGGCTCAAAGGATTTGATTGTAGAGCTTGCCATTAACAAAAAATTTTCAAATTCCTTGAGGAAAAATTCACACGCTACAATTAAAACTCAAGGAGTCTTAGGGGATAAATATATCGAACTAACTATTGGAACTGAGGATGCCCCTCCCTTACGAAATGGCGATCACATACAATCTGCCGAACAGGCCGACCTTTTTACAAAAAGTGGAAATCTGGTCACCGATGTGTCTCGTTATTTTGATGAGAATGGAGAGGTCACCGTTCTGCTAAATAACCTAAATAAGCTTTCTTCGAACTTAGTCGACTTAAGCTCTCAAATTAAAAGCCAAAAGGGAATACTTCATGAAATGGTTTATGGTAAAAGTGGAGAAAAATTAAGCCGTTCTATTTTAAAACTTGAAAGTATTCTTTCAAAAATTGACGAGGGCGAGGGAACGCTAGGAGCTTTAGTCAACGATCCGGCAGTTTATGAGGATATCAAGTCTGTTATGGGCGGCGCCAAACGAAGTACCGTTTTAAAATATTTCATGAAACAATTTATGGATTCGAATGAAAAAGAAGAGAACGCCGCCAAAGAAAAACAGAAAAAGTAAGCTTAGGAAGCTATTCGCAATCCCTTTCGTTTTAACTTTTCAACTAGCGTAGTTCTGTTGAGATTGAGCAGAGTTGCCGCTTTATTCCTATTCCCATCCGTTTTTTGAAGAGCTTGAATAATGAGTTCATTTTCAAAGTCATTCACCGCTTCATTAAAATCAACCCCCTCATCTGGGAGGGAAACATTAGCTACATAACGATCAAGTCTTATCTGTTTAAAATGATGGATAGGAAGATCCTTCATTTCAATGAGCCCTTCATCGCGCTTTAAAACAACAATTCTTTCAATTAAATTTTCCAACTCACGAATGTTCCCAGGCCACTGATACTGCATGAGACATCGCATCGCTTCTTCAGCAATTCCGGTTATTTTCTTTAAGTGTATCTCGGAAAAACGATCGACAAAGGCTTTAACCAAGAGGGGAATATCACTTTTTCTTGCTCTCAAAGGAGGAATAAAAATTGGAATAACATTGAGTCGGTAAAAAAGGTCCTCTCTAAACCTCTTTTCGACTACTGCTTTTTCTAAGTCCTGATTGGTAGCCGCGATAATCCGAGCATCAAGCTTCAAACTATGAGGACTGCCCACAGGTTCGTAGACCTTATTCTGAATAGCTCTTAAAATTTTCGCTTGGAGATCAAAAGACAGATCGCTAATCTCATCGAGAAACAAAGTGCCGGATCCTGCAATTTGGAACCTACCGTTTCTGTTTTGAGTGGCTCCGGTAAAAGCCCCTTTAACATGACCAAACAATTCACTCTCAAGAAGATTTGTAGGAATAGCTCCGCAATTGATAGCTACCCAAGGCAGTTTTTTCCGGGGACTTAAATTGTGTATCGCTCGAGCCACGACTTCTTTTCCTGTTCCACTTTCCCCAGTAATCAAAACAGTCGAATCGGTGTCTTTTATACTCAATATTAACTTAAAAATTTCCAAAATAGCCGGATGCCGCCCAATAAATTGAGGGAAGGGAAAATCAATTTTTTCAGTTTCGGCCACCTCGGGGACTATCCTTCCCAAGGTTTGAGTAATCACATCGATAAAAGTATGGGGTTCGGATGATTTAACCCAAAAATTTGACGCTCCAGAACGTATGCAAGACACCACAAAAGAGGGTTCATGGATGCTACTCATAACTAATAGCCCCATTTCAGGTCTTTGACTCTTAATAGAGTAAATCTTATCAAGGCCGGAGGAGCTCTCGGCCGACCATAGACACAAGTGAAAGATTTGCTTCTCGATCAGATTTAGAGCCTCTTTTTCTTCACCACAAGTAAACACCCAGAATTTATGATTTTCCAACAAGCCAGCATAGGTTGCTAGAAGCTCTGGGTTAGGCTCATAAATCAGAATTCGATTCATTCACAATCCTTTCCCTCTGACTATTTTTGTTAAGTCAAAAGGTTGACAGTCAAAACATTGGCTCTATATCTAACTGGAGCCGAATCTTACTAAAAGCGTCTATAGCTTTAAGTAAGGCCTCTTTATTTTTGGGATTAATAAAAGATTTACTACCTTTTAATTTTAAGAAAATATACAAATTTTGTCAATTCATTGACGGGTAATTTTACTTGGGCGTAATTCTTCAGAAAACTGCTGAAATCAAAAAGCCAGGCTAGTAGGTTATGCGACTTGGTGAATCACATTAGGTTGGACTTGTTCGTAGATTTTCTTAGCTACGAAAATTTCAAAAAGTGCTTCGTCTAGTTTCCCTAATTTGACCTCTTCATAAAGAATTTCAATAGCTTTTTCAATGGGCACTGAGTCTTTATACCAACGATCTCTTGCTGTCAGAGCGTCAAAAATGTCAGCAATAGTCATGATTTTTGATTGAAGCGGTATTTCATGAGAGACCAATTTTCGGGGGTAACCCGTTCCATCAAGTTTTTCATGATGGCAATAAGCAATTTCCGTTAGATTCTTAAATTCACGAGTCCAAGGTATCATCTTTAAAAATTGGTATGTATGTTTGACATGAGACTCTATCTCAAGCCTTTCATCCTCTGTTAAAGTTCCTTGCATAATAGCAAGAGCCTCGTACTCATCGTTCGAGAGTAGGGCAATCTTTTCTCCATCAGGTAACAACAACTGTTCTTGCCGAATCTTCTCTAGCGCAGCCACATTTTCTTGTTTTAAGATCGTAGGACTATTAGCAGCTTCAATGACTTGCCAGTAGTACTCTAACTCCTTGATTCTCTTTTGATAAGCCTCTTCAAATTGAGCATGATTGAGACTAGCCCCTTTTAACTTTCCTTCTAAAAGATCAATTTTGACTGCGGCTTTACAGATTTTTAGACGCTCGGAAATAGCGCGTAGTTGCCAGTTGTGTAGTTTTTTCGCTTTAGTCAGAATCTCTTCCCTAACGCCAATCTTTCCGAAGTCGTGCAACATCGCAGCGTATTCCAACTCTTTAATTTCTTCGTCTCGAAACTTCACAAGACGATAAGTTCCGGCATCGATTTCGGTCACCGCTCGAGCTAGCCCGATAGACATTTTTGCAACTCGCTCCGAATGGCCTCCCGTGCTGACATCTCTAGCTTCAATGGCTTTAACTGAAGCTTTCACAAACCCCTCAAACAACCGATGAACACCACTAAAAAACTGACTGTTTTCAAGACAAATACCTCCCTGGGTTCCAAAAATGGTCCAGAGGGTTTCGTCTTCAAAATCGAAATGAGTTTTTCTATTTTGGTTAATCGCACCGGGCTGATTACGATAAACCAATTGCAGAATGCCCTCAACTTCATATCGACTGTTTTTCAAAGGGACGGTGATTAAAGCGTCGACCAACTCAATATTAGGATAGTCCAGGGCTTGATTATATCCGCCTCGTCGGACAGTCTTTACATTTTCAAAATCAAAAAGGGCGTGGATCTTTCCTGTTTGTACTACCTGACCACAAATGCTATTTTCCTCAACGACTTGACGTCTTCTATCTAAAATAAGATCAGCTCCCGAATCCACACTCAGAGTTGGAACAAAATAATTTTCACCATCTTCCTCTTTTAAAATACGCAATTGACCGGCCGAACAATCCCCAAACTCCAAAGCTTTAAGAAGGATCTTTTCGTAAAGTTTTTCGGCATTTTTTTCTTCAAAAAGTTCAGTGATGGCATGATTGAGTTTAGCTAAAAGATTGGCGTTGATCTTACTCAAACCGTTATCTGAAACTAGTGACGGTCGCAAATTTTTTAGCAAAAAGAAATCAAGCTGAGCTTTTGCCTCCTTTTCACTCAAAATATCCAAAACATGATTAGGTAACCCCTGTCTCTTTAAAAAATCTATTGGATCTTTAGAGACCAATAAAACACCAAAAATAAATTCGGCAGAGCTTTCTTTTTTTAAGTCTAAAAGTTGTAAGCTCCGTAGAAGTTCATCTTCTCCCACAACAAGTAGAAGTCTTAAGTGTTGAGCTTGAGCCCGATCAGAGCACGCATTTAACTGATCAAAGGATTGAATTTTTGAATAGATCCAGTTTTCCGGGACATGAACTTTTTTGCACAATTGCCCTTCGCTGATTACAACGAGGGTTTGACGCATCAGGCCTTCCAACGCTGTCGACATAGTAGAGTTCCTCAAGCCCTTATCGGAAATCTAGCCTGTAAACTATAGCTAAAAGGTGCCTATCGACTTCCCGGCCGGAAAGGTACCGGGTGCAAAAAGACAACTTTCACTTCCAACTGAGATACGCACACTTAATTGACACGATCGCTGGGCATTTGAAGTTCCGCAAAAATGGAGCTTAGTTCTCAAAGATGACTCGGAACATCTTCGTTGGCTAAAATCGCCAAGCCACCAACATTTTTAAACTTAGTGAATTGAAGGTTACGCAGAGGAAAATTTAAGTTCCCGCGAGGCAATTCTGATTTAAGAAATCGTATGTTCCTAGAAGATGCGTATAGAATACTAAGGACACCCGCTACCTTTCCGGCCGGGAAGTCGATAGGCACCTTTTAAATAGCTTGAAAAATTGATATATTAGCGGCTGGTTAATCGACCTGGAGAAGACATCCCATGGCACTTAAAACCCCAAATGAATCCCACAAAATACAAATTCTCGAAGAGATAAAAAAATCCGAGGTCAGTCACATCAAAGTAGCGGTCACCGATATGGACGGAATCCTTCGTGGCAAATACATTCTCAAAGACAAATTTCTCTCTGCAGCAGAATCAGGCTTTGGGTTTTGTAACGTGATCTTTGGGTGGGACAGCACCGATGTCTGCTACGATAATTCGGCATACACAGGATGGCACTCCGGCTACCCCGATGCTCAAGCAAGATTGGATCTTAATACCTACCGAAAAATTCCCTGGGACAAGCAAACGCCATTTTTTCTAGCTGATTTTGAAGATGGAAAAGGGTCCCCTTTAGCTATCTGTCCGAGACAACTTCTAAAAAAAATGATCTCAAAACTGACCTCTCTCGGTTATTCCGCCAAAATGGGAGTGGAATATGAGTGGTTTAATTTCAAGGAAACACCTCAAAGCTGGGCAGAGAAGAAATATGTCGCACCGGAACCTATCACTCCGGGAATGTTTGGCTACTCTCTTTTACGCTCCTCGTTGAATCAGCCTTTTTTTGAAGCTCTTTTGGGAGAGCTGAACCAATTTAGAATTCCGCTCGAAGGGCTTCACACAGAAACGGGGCCAGGCGTTCTTGAAGCCGCTATTCTTTACTCCGATCCGCTAGAAGCGGCCGATCGAGGCGTCCTTTTTAAAACGGCGGCAAAAGAGATCGGTTACCGCTTTGGAATCATGCCAAGCTTCATGGCGAAGTGGAACGAAACTCTTCCCGGTTGCAGCGGCCATGTTCATCAAAGCTTGTGGAACTCAACTGAGGACACCAACCTTTTTTACGATGATAAAGATGCTAATAAGATGTCGCTTCTTTATAAAAATTATCTCGCAGGCCAGCTCCACTGCCTTCCCGAAATTTTACCTTTCTTCGCACCCACAGTTAATAGCTACAAAAGATTGGTCGATGGATACTGGGCACCCACCAAATCGACCTGGGGAATCGACAATCGCACTACTGCCTTCAGAGTTATTTCAGGAAGTTCAAAGTCCACTCGGCTTGAAGCTCGTATTACTGGAAGTGATATCAATCCCTATGTGGCTCTCTCAGCTCTTCTAGCGGCCGGGCTCTACGGCGTCGAAAAAAATCTCCCCTTAACTGCTAAGCCAATCCAGGGAAGTGCCTATATGGACAAAACCCATGATAGACTCCCTAGAAACTTGCAAGAGGCCACTCGAAGACTGTCGGAATCTAAATTGGCAAGGGAGTTATTAGGAGAGGTTTTTGTCGATCACTTTGTAAAAACAAGAGAATGGGAATGGAGACAGTTTCAAGACTCAGTCACTCATTGGGAATTGAAAAGATACTTTGAGATCATATGAACATTCCAAAAACAAAATTCAGTTTTCCAACCACAATCTTCTTTGGTCCCGGAGTACGACATGACCTGGCCGAAAGTTTTCTAAAAGAGAATCTTAAAAAACCACTTATCGTCACGGATAAAGGAATCGCTTCCCTCCCCTTCTTTAAGGAATTTATAGATCAATTAAAAACTCAAGGGCTCAATGTCACAATCTTCTCTGACATCTCCGGCAATCCGGTGAAATCCCAAGTCCTTAAAGGGGTCGAAGCCTACCGTTCTCATCACGCCGATTCTTTGATAGGCATCGGTGGAGGGGCGGCACTGGACGTAACAAAAGCAATCGCCCTACTCATCCATCATCCGGGTGACCTTTTTGATTACGAAGATGAAAAACCGGGAGCTCGTCCCATCCTTGGACCCATTCCCTTTTGGGTGGCTCTTCCTACGACGTCGGGCACAGGAAGTGAAGTAGGACGAAGTACTGTGATCTCTGATGACAAAACCCACATTAAAAAAATTATTTTTTCACCACTTCTTTTAGCAAAGCAGGTCTTTGCGGACCCCGAACTCACTTTAGCTTTGCCAGCTTCGATTACAGCCGCGACCGGCATGGACGCTTTCACCCACTGTGTAGAGGCCTATTTAGCAAAGGGCTATCATCCTATTTGCGATGGAATTGCTCTTGAGGGAATTCGCCTTTCCTCTCAATATTTAAAGAAAGCGGTAGATAACCCTAAAGATCTTCAAGCCCGTGCCCAAATGATGATGGCCTCGATGATGGGGGCTATTGCCTTTCAAAAAGGCTTAGGGCTCACCCACTCTTGCGCCCATGCTTTATCCACCGTCGCCGATCTTCATCATGGCCTTGCCAATGGCGTGATGATCGATTTTGCTTTGGCATTTAATGTGCCCGTAGTGCCGGAGCGTTTTGAAAAAATAGCCGAAGCCATAGGGATCAAACCTCAAACAGGTGAGGCTTTTATTTCGTGGCTTAGGAACTGGAAGAAAGATCTTGGTATTCCGGCTAATCTTAAAGAAACCAAATTCAATCGGGATCTCATTCCCAAGCTTTCTGCACTTGCTTTTCAAGATTCCTGTCATGGTAACAATCCCAGGATTTGCAAAGAAAAAGACTTTGAACAGATCTTCAGGGAGGCTTTTTAATGTCGTTACTTCGGATCGGATTTTCTGCTTGTTTTTTTCATGCCGACCCGCAAAGAAATCTCTTTAAAGGCAAAACGCTTCTTTACATGGAGGAATCGATAGCGCATTGGATCTTTTCTGAAAAAGCGCTAGGTTTTCTTATCCCCACGGTTCATCCTAACTCCTCTATTACACTCACCGATATCGTATCGGATCTCGATGGCCTTGTACTCCAAGGAGGTTCGGATGTTTCTCCTAAAAATTACGGGGAAGCCCCCCTAAAACCCGAATGGGCTGGAGACTATGTGAGAGACCAATATGAAATTGCTCTGGTAAAAGAATGTATTAATCAGCATAAGCCCATTTTGGGAATCTGCCGAGGAGCTCAGTTACTCAATGTAGCTTTTGGTGGAAGCCTTTATCAAGATATCAATACCCAAGTACCTCAATCAAAAAACCACCGCCAATGGGAAATCTACGATCAAAACTTTCACGAAGTTCACTTTGAAAAGGGCTCACTCTTAGAGCAGACATTTAAGAAAACCAAAGCTAAAGTGAACTCTATTCACCATCAAGCGATTAAAAACTTGGGTCAAGGACTTCTGATTGAAGCCATCTCCAAAGAGGACAATATTATCGAAGCGATTCGTCTTGAGGGGGAACCTTTTGTTTATGCTTTTCAATGGCACCCTGAGTTTCATGATCCGAACGACAAAACTCTTTTAGATTGTGGCCCCATTTTAAAACGCTTTTTAGAAACAGCCCAAAAACGACGAGACCGAAAATGATGGAAGTTTATAATCCAGCGACCGATAGACACTTGATTGGAATCGAAGAGGACACACTAGAAACCATTCTTTCCAAATTTGAAAAAGCAAAAAAGGCCCAAAAAGACTGGGCCAAAACTCCATTAAAAAAACGAATAGCTGCGATAGAAAAATTTAAAGCTTTAGTCATTGAAGAAAAAGACAATCTTGCCAGAGTCCTCACCAACGAAGTCGGAAAACCCATCACTCAGTCTCAAAATGAACTCAATGGACTTATCACGAGAATCGAGTACTTCTTAAAAGAAACCCCAAAAGTTCTTAAAGAGGAAAAAATTTCAGGGAAAGAGGATCCCATCACAGAAACCATCTCGAAAGAGCCCTTGGGAGTGATTGGAAATATCTCGGCTTGGAACTATCCCTACTTTGTGGGATCGAATGTTTTTATACCAGCCCTTCTTACGGGAAATGCTGTGCTCTATAAGCCCTCTGAATTTGCATCTTGCACGGGAACTTTGATTTCACAACTCATGCATGATGCTGGAGTTCCGGCCGATGTTTTTGCTCTTGTTATTGGCACAGGAACTGTCGGAGAAGATCTTCTCAAACTTCCCCTTGATGGAGTTTTCTTTACCGGCTCCTATGCAACTGGAAAAAAAATAAACTCTCTGGTCGCTTCTAATCTCACCAAAGTTCAGCTTGAGCTAGGCGGGAAAGATCCCTCATACGTTTGTGAAGATATCGAAGTAAAAAATGCGGCCGCAAGCCTTGCTGATGGAGCCTTTTATAACAATGGCCAGAGTTGTTGTAGTGTAGAGAGAATTTATGTTCACGAATCGATCTATGAGCCCTTCGTCGAGGTCTTCTTAAGTGAAGTCAAAAACTTTGTGGTGGGAGATCCCTTAAGTCCTAAAACTTATCTAGGCCCTTTGACCAGAGCAGCTCAAATTGAAGTTTTGGAAGCTCAGATTCAAGATGCGATCAGAAAAGGGGCCAAACTTGAAATGGGCGGAAAAAAAATCATTCGCGCAGGGAATTATTTTGAGCCAACTGTGCTGACGAATGTTTCTCATGACATGCTCCTCATGAAAGAGGAGTCGTTTGGACCCGTCATTGGTATTCAAAAAGTGAAGAATGACGACGAGGCCATAAGCCTCATGAATGATACGGCCTATGGGCTTACCGCCAGTGTGTACACAAAAGATGAAAAGCGGGCCGAGAATATCCTAAAACAAATTCATGCGGGTACTGTGTACTGGAACTGTTGCGATCGAGTGAGTCCGCGACTCCCCTGGGCCGGACGAGGCCATTCCGGTATAGGATGTACTTTATCTCACTATGGAATTGAAACTTTTCTAAGGCTCAAGGCGTGGCATTTGAAGAAGTTGGGATAAAGCCTTTTCAAAGGCAGGTCTTTTCGTCACCGGATCGATAGATTTAAATGCCCATGCTTCACTGAAATAGACTTTGCCACTTCGATCGACAAGAAAAAGGCTATTGGGGAACTTTCCATAATTTTGCCAAAAAGAGTTATTTATATCATCGACAAAAATAGATGAACTGTCTAAAGAGTATCTTTCTGCCATAGCTACTGCATTTTGTTTTCGGGCCGTGTAGTCTGAGGTCTGACGAACAAGAATGCGCTCTTTAACATTCACAGCCAGGGTCCATTGCCCCGAGCCATTTTCAGTGTATGGAGAGGGGTCGATGGCGGGATGTGCCTCAAGCGTATAAATTAAAAGCACTTTGATTTTATCCGAATATTTTTTTCTTAAATTCTCAACTTGAAACATGACATTTCGATAGATGGGACAAGAGGCCGAAGCTGAGATCATCACAACGGGTTTTTCACTAGAAAGTTCTTTGAGTGAAATCGATTTGCCATCAAGATTTTCAAGATTAAAATCAACGGCCAAGTGGCCTGCTTTGGGCTCAATCAAAGGAGGATGTGAAATACTGGCGTAATAACTCGCAGGGCCGACATCTTTGGTAAGATCAACTTCGTTGGGATCAACTTGAAGAAGGGGATCTGTAGTGGCAGAACCAAAACTTGAGAGAGTGAGAAAGGTTAAAAGACAAATGAGGGTTTTAATCATTTGGGAAGGATAACCGGAGAAATGTTTTTAAGTCAAAAAAA
>VGSE01000059.1 GCA_016875135.1 Deltaproteobacteria bacterium | reverse complement strand
TACTGCGAGAAACTACGAAGAGCTCATTAAGAATGTCAAATAACCCTTCTCAGCACGGAGTGGTCTTTTACGATAAGCTCGTGTATAACAAAAAATCATGAGCACTAAAAAAAATGAGTACCAACTTTTAAAAACCTTTTTCTCGCTTGGTGTCTGTCAAAGAGCAACTCGTCCTCTTAAGGAAGGAATCGAAATTGCTATTCATGTAGATGAAAACTCCCCTCTGACCCTAACCAAACAAAAGGGACAAATCGAGATAGTTGAAGAGACTCCACAAAAGCCTGATATGACTTTTTGGATCGGGAAAGATGGAATTAAAGAATTAACATCGCTTGAAACCGAAGATATCGGGGAAATAGGGATCACGATTATCAAGTTGATGCTTTCCGGCGATCCCAAAACCCGATTAAAAAGTAAAGTGCATATTGGAACACTCCAACTCTTGACCCATGGCTACTTAGGAGTTCTTCCCTTAGGTGGCCCCACCGTGATGAAATTTTTAGCCTCCAAAGGTTTTTCCAATATAGGTAAAATAAAAGAGGCTATTTCTCAGTTGCGAGGTTAACACAAAATGAAAGTACACCCCTTTATCAATGCGGAAGAGATAGATAGGTTAAACACGACCTTGGCCAAAAAGATCTCCTCGGACTACCAAAATATTTTAGCAGAAAAAGAATCTCTTTTAGTGGTGATTACGCTAAAAGGAGCTCTGCTATTTGGAGCCGACCTTATTAGAAAACTTACTGTCCCCATCCATGTGGATTTTGTCAGACTGGCCAGTTATGGTGCAGGGATCAAATCAAGCGGAGAGGTCAGATTTTTAAAAGATATTGAAAGCTCTCCGGAAGGTAAACACATTTTAGTCCTTGATGAAATCATTGACTCAGGCCGAACTTGGGATTTTCTACGAAAACGATTAGGAGCCGCTAACCCCAAAAGTTTAAAAATTTGTGCTTTGCTTTCTAAACCAAGCCGGAGAGAAATCGAAGTGACTATCGATTACTTGGGAAGAGAAGTCGAAGACAAATTCCTCGTAGGCTATGGCCTTGACTTCAATGAAGATTACAGAAATTTAAAAGAGATCTCGTACTTAGAATAATTATTTTTTCGAACCCTTTTTATCCGACACTACTAAAGTGGCTCGAACATGCTTGGGATGAAACTGACATCCTATTGGGTAGTCCCCTGGCTTTAAACTTTTTGGAAGTGTGACTTCAACGATTGTTGGTTCGTTGCGATTTACCTGTTCTGTCACATTTAAAATTGGAATAAAGAATCCGTGAAAGTCAAATCCACCTTCAAGCTCGTGTTTAACTACAAACTTTATCTTCTCTCCAGGCGTCACTTCAACTTTTTCGGGAGTCCAATGAACCGCACCATCTATTTTTTTTGTTTCTAAAACAATTTCCCTGGATTTCGTAGCTGTCTCAGAACCCCAAAGCGTTGCGGTTAAAATCATTAGCCCTAAACTTAAAGAAAGAATTTTTTTCATGCTCTATTTATAGCACGAAACTCTCTCTTCTCAAATACGACTTGAGACACAAAAAAAGGCCCCCTTCTTAAAAAAGAAGAGGGCCTTCTCAAACATTTGGCCAATCACCCAGCAAAGGGATTATTGACGCTTAATATTGATAATTTCGTCTAACATCTCATTTGCAGTCGTGACGCTCTTCGCCGAAGCTTGGAACCCTCGTTGAGCTTTGATCATGTCGACAAATTCTTTAGCTAAGTCGACGTTCGACTGCTCCAAGCTCTTTGTCATGACCACTCCGCGGCCGTTGGTGTTGGGTTTTCCAATGAGAGGCTGTCCCGATTGAATACTTTCTCGGAATTGATTTTCCCCAAGTTTGATCAATCTCTCTGTTGACTCAAACCGAGCCACAGCTAATTGACCCAACACCCGGGACTGACCGTTGGTATAAATACCGGTGACAACGCCATCGGCATCAATACCCGTATCACTTAGAACTCCCGCTGCCCAACCATCTTGCACATTTCTAAAGGTCGAGTTTTTAGAACCGTACTGTGTTGTTCCCTTCTCTCCGGTTCCTTGTTCATCAATCGCATCTCCAAAATCAAAAAAGAGCTGCTGATCTGGAACTGCTCCGTTTGAGAAGTTGGCATTGATCACCGTTTGAGAGTTGGTTTGTAGTTTTCCATACTGATCAAACACTAACGTACCCGTGCACACCTCAGTCGGAGCTCCTGGGAGACCACCATTAATATTAGCTCCGTCGGTCATTCCATGCCATTCCCATGTATTGTCGGCAGTTTTATTGAAATACATTGTTAAGGGCTGCGCATTTCCAACCGAGTCGAAAACTTGAATTCCGGTTGTAAACTGTGCGGTCTCTTCAGGCTTGTTGAGATCTAAAGGAAGAGTAATAGGACTTCGCGAATCTAAGTTAATGTGGAGTTGAACTGCATTGGTGGCTTTGGCTGCTATCGTGTTATATGGAATTCGGATTTCGGTTAGTTTTCCAGTGATTTTACCCTCAGGGGTAGATTCATAGGCTTGAACCCGCATTCCATTCAAATTGGTCAACCATCCGTCTTTATCAAAACGAAATGACCCATCTCTCGTATAGGTTTGTCCCAAAGCATCACTCTTGACGACGAAAAATCCGTTCCCGCTAATAGCGAGATCGGTTCCGCGTTCGGTTCTTGTGATTGCGCCTTGAGTGAGGATGTTTGTGACACCGGCAAGAGCGGCTCCGCGACCGATTTGAAGGCCCCCCGCTCCGCCCATACTTAGGTCCTGCGCTAGGATATTTTGAAACTCGGTCCTAGCACTTTTGAACCCGGTAGTATTGGCGTTTACGATATTGTCAGAAATAACTGCTAACGCTTGTCCGTTAGTTTCCAGACCAGAGATAGCAGTCGTCATTGAAGATACTACACCCATGTTGCCTCCTTAGAGTCTTAAAGAAATAAGACCCAAGTAAAACCAAAGCTTCCTATTGAAAGGGAACTCAAGAAACAGCTCCATTCAACACGGGCCAGCCTTGGGAGTTTATCCAAGAAAACGGGGCTACCGTTTTCAAACTAAAAAAACTTTCAACTCCTGCTTAAACCAGTACTGCGCTATCAATATTAGTGAACACCTTTTCCTTCATTTGGCTTCTCTCCATCGCTGTGACTACAGTACGCGACTTCACATTGGCAATCACAGCTACGTCATCAGCCAAAATCAAAGCTTCTCGACTTCCCTTGGACTCTGCTTGATCAATCCCTTTAGAAATCCGTTTTTCCAAGTGACTATCCCAAGGAATCTCTCTCGATTTGATTCGAGTCTCAGCATGCTGGGAGAGGCTAAAACTCTTGTTTTCATGCCGAAGAATTTGTTCGAACTCTGAGGGTTCGCTGGGGTTCTTGGTCTTCGCTGATACTCGATCTTGAATCTGAGAGGGGCGAACACCTTCAACTCCATCCGGTCGTATCGAAGTCGGATTTAAACTTCGATAGAGTTCTGAAATACTCATCTCATTCCCTCCATTCCAGACACCCCAGGCATACCTCCCCAAACTCCACGGTCTAATTGAGACATTGAGGGGAAGGGCTCTTCACTTGCTTCACTTTCAGTGGCAGTTGTATTTGACGATCCACCCGTTGGGTTTGTGGTCGACTTAATACTTTCCATAGCTGCCGGCTTTGCAACCGTTGCCCCATTGGCAGAAGCAGTCTTTTCACTTGGTTTTTCAGTGTCGCTAGAAACCTGGTTGACCCTTGCCAAATCAAGCCTAGTTTTTCCGGAGCTGGTTTCAACCACTAGAATCGGATTTTTTCCTTCTAGTTCAACTCCCGTGACACGTCCAGAGAGCTCAGTGCCCAACTCCTGAGCTTGTCCGGATTTGTCCACACCTTGCACTCTGAACGTGTATTTTCCAGACGGGAGACTTCTTCCTTCTTGGTCTTTACCATCCCACTTGACTTCAGTTCCTTCAGCTCGAGCAATATCAATTTCTCGAACTAACTTTCCACCCTCAGTATAAATCGCAGCTTTAATTGGCATCACGCCTTCTTTGGTTCCATATTTCATAGAGACCTCTTGGCCTTCTAAGAGATCCAATTGATTACCAATAGCCTGGACTTTTTTTCCTATCAAACTGAGTGCAGAAAGTTTTGCTCCCTCTCCAATCCCAGAATGCACTCCCTCAATCCCCTTCTGAATGTTGGTCAGTTGTTCCAACGATCCGAATTGAGCTAACTGAGCTGCGAACTCTTGATGCTCCATCGGCTTAAGAGGATCTTGATTTTGCAATTGAGTCATGAGCAATTTCATAAAATCTTCTTTGCCCATCGCATTTTTCGCTTTTGGCAGATCCTTTGAAGGATCTGCCATAAGATGAGAGGGAATAGCTGCTGAAAGAGCATCCATGAGCTTCTCCTGATGAATTTTCTAATGACCCATTAAGGTGATTAGATTCGGATATCGACTCTTCCATTGCCAACTGGCATCGAACGAATATCTGAGGAGCGAACTCCCAGTCCCGATGATACCTCGATTGTCTTTAGAGAGTTTTTACCCGAGGATTCTTGCCACGGAGATTCCGTGGAACTGTCCCCTGGGAATCCGCGCGACTGTTGAAAAGCAGAGTCTTGACCAGCCCACTGAGAGGCAAAATCATTTTGAATCTGCGTTCCTAGATCGCGTTGCACATGAACTTCCAGTTTAGTGAGATTTAATTCTTGAGCTTCCATCGAAGATCTCAAGTCACCTAAAGAGCTTTCGATAGCTGATTTCGCAAAGTCATTTTCAGACTTCATCGAAACCTCTACGTTTTTACCCCTTGTGGTTACATGAATCTCCACTTGACCAAGATCCGGAGGGTTTAGAGCGACTGTCATTTTGCCGTTTCCATGCTGAACCATTCCCTGAACTTTTTCGAAAAGCTCAGGAAGTGTTGCTCTGACCACCGGCCCTTGAGACTCACCCTGCCTCAATTCAGAGGTATCAACTTGAGACTTAGAATCAACTCCCAATGCAAATGCAGTTAAAGAATTGAGTTCTTGATAATGTCCCTTGCTTTTATCCTCAGTTTTGAGGTTGTGTTTACTGGAAAGTTCGCTGTGCTTCAAACTATCAGAAAGTGAAACATCCGACTTTCCCTCGCCTTGTTGTGATGCTGGGGTCACTGTATTTTTTGTGACAGATTTTGAGAAGTCTGCCCTTGATTGACCCTGATGCGCGAGGTACTGTTGGAGAGCGTTTTCTTTCTGGGTTTTAGAATTAACCGAATCTTTACTTATGTTATCAGAATTTTCGGCCGTCCGCTGCAACATTTGCAGCGATTGACCATTCTGATCCCCCAAAGTAAAGAGCACATTTTTCAACTCGGCGCTCTGAGAAAAACCTTCCTTTGTATCCCTATCCAAACCCAAAACCGCAGACGAATCCGTCCCATTTTTGATGGGCAAGAGATTCGAGATTTGATTTTGTGTTTGAGGAAAGAGATTACTTAGGGCAATAGGATCCAATGGCGATCGGCCTTTTTTATCAAAAAGAGAAAGAAGTGCTTCATCTTCCCCTTTTTTCTCGCCGCCTTTCTCAATTAAGCCAGCAAGAGGATTTTCAATACCGATCTGCAACAAATCATCAGATTGCCCCTGAAGGCCCATAAGATAGTTCATAAAATCGAACATCCCTGTCTCAGGCGCTCCCGAGCTACCAGCCATTTCTCGCTGGAACCCGGTTAAGTTTGAACCGTTTATAACAGAAGTGGATAACACGTCATTCATCACCTCCTTTTTTTTACATTGCTCTCAGGGAGACTTTGTCTTGGATTCTCCTTGAGTTTTATTGACCTTATCCAAAGAACTAGGTTCTCTGTTTTCGAAAGTTCGCTCAGTAATAAGTTTCGCCTTTTCAGGTAACATCTTACTCATAACCTCGGCCGCTTTTTCCTGCTTCATTCCCGCAATGATCTTGTTCGACAAATCAACATCCATGGTCTCAAGTATCTTTGCGGAACGCTTAGACTCCATTTTTTCATACATACCCCTAAACAACTCGGCCCTCGCATCTTTCCATATAGCCAATTCTTTTTTAAGCTTTTCGTTTTCCGCTTCTTTCTCAGCGATTTTCACCTTCCACTCTGTCTCTGCTTTCTCAAGCTTAACCCTCCATTGAGCTTCCTGTTTGCTTAAGTTCTGCTTATTCTCTTTTCCGATGTTTTGATTTTTATCCTGCAATTCAAAAATAACTTTTTCATAATATTCAGATTGTTTCTTTAAGAACTCTTCTCTATCAGAAACATATCTTTCCCGATCGACCAGGGAAAGTTCGGCTCCTGCCTGAGCAGAGGGGGCGGATGGGGCCTCAGGTTTGACAATTTTAACTTCTTTCGTTTCAGCCTCCGGCTTTACTTTATTTTCCTTTTTTTCAGACTCAGGTTTTAGGTTGATTTCTTCAGCAGCGTTTAAGTTTTGAAAACCCAACAAACCAAGTTCATAGCTCATCCAAAGAGTTACCCCGAAGGTAAAGCAAAGAAATACACCACTCAATTTCAGGTAATGTTTCACTGTGTTTTACCTTTCAGAAGCTGATAGTTTTGATCCAATTGTTTTTGGGCCTTTCGACGATCATTAAGTTTAAATTCGTACATCCTTTTGTCTTTCAATGACTCAAGCCCTTTTCTTCTCATAGAAATCACACCCAGCTCATACCTTCTGTTTTCCAAATCTTCTTTTTCTTTTCTTATCATTCTCTCAAGCTTTAAAGATTCCTTTGAATCACACTCAATTTTCTGATTCAAAAATTGCAACCACTCCGTTCCGAAACTGATTTTTTCTTTTTGTTTCTCCAACAAGTCATTTACATTGCTTCTAAGAAGAATTTGTCTTTGTTCAAGCACATTGACTTTCTGAATAAGAGCCGAGACTTCAAGTTTTTTCATCGTTTCCTTAATTCTCACAAAACTAAGCATGCGCTCGAGTTTAAAACGAAATTTCATATCTGCCTCAAGTCAACGTCACTCAAAGAATTCGGTTTTAGGAGATGGTTTCTAAAAGCTTTTCTCGGCACTCAGCAAATCCGCTTCTTAGATCCCTGCTCTGCTTTAAGAATTCTTGGATACGGGGCTGCTTCTCTATACAATCGTCGATTTTGGGATCGCTGCCTCGAATGTACATCCCGTAGTTAATAGAGTCTTCGTTTTCAATATATCTTGCCATTAGCTCTTTTAATGATCTTGCAGCCTGAACGTGTTCGGGATCTACGACTTGATCCATCACGCGGCTGACGCTCGTTAGAATATCTATCGCTGGGTAGTGGCCGCGGTTGGCTATCCTACGAGAAAGCACAATGTGGCCATCCAAAATAGCACGAGCATTGTCGGCAACCGGGTCCTCCAAATCGTCCCCCTCGACAAGAACGGTATAAAGTCCAGTTACAGACCCTTGACCTCCCCAATTTCCCGCTCTCTCTACTAATCGATTAAGAGAGTTAAAAACCGATGGGGTATATCCCTTGGTAGTTGGGGGTTCACCCGCAGCCATACCGATCTCCCTTTGTGCCATCGCAAACCTAGTCAATGAATCCATCAATAGGAGGACATTCAGACCCTGTTTTCGGAAATATTCGGAAATAGCCGCAGCAACAAAGGCGCCTCTCACTCGCCGCACCGGTGACTTATCTGCGGTTTCAACAACCACGACGCTTTTTTTTATTCCTTCAGGGCCGAGTTCGCGTTCGATAAACTCTCTAACCTCTCTACCTCGCTCTCCAACCAATCCAATGACAACAACATCGGCCGCAGTATAGCGAGCCATCATTCCCAGAAGCACACTCTTACCCACACCACTACCTGAGAAAATTCCAGTTCTCTGACCCTTTCCGCAGGTCAGACAACTATTAATGGCAGTCACTCCAAGGTCTAGGGCTTCTGTAATAAGCTGCCTTCCCATGGGATTGAGCATTTCGCCGTACAGCGGGGCTCGCTCCTTCAATTCCCAGCGTTCTATCTTCTCATAAGGCTGACACATTGAATCCACAACTTTTCCAATTAAACCATCTCCCACAGGAATCGTAGCCGCCTCCTCACCAATTTCTACCGAATCACCAAGTCGAACAGCTCCCAAATCATCAAGTGGCATTCCGACATGACCTTCTGGATCCAAACTTACAATTTCAATGGGAACCTTGCCTTGTGAGGTCTTAACCCAACACAGAGTTCCCACTCTGACAGTAGGAATCCTAACGCGAATGGAATCTTTTCTAACTCGCGTGACTTTTCCGTAGTACTTAAAGAAGGAATAGTCTTCAATTTTTTGACGAGCGGATTCGAGCATCGAATCAGTCTCCTGTAGTAAACATATCTTTTATCATCTGTCCTAGTCGTTGGACTTGCTCTTCTGCGGAAAAGAAGACACCGCCAGATCTAGTCTCAACCTTGAATTCATTATTTTTTAACGCAGGTTCCTGAACGAACTCGAGCCCCGCTATATTAGTTTCGATACAATTTTTTTGCAGGCACTCAAATTGGTGCGGTGGAATTAGTACTTTTATTTTTTCTTCTGATTTAAAAACATCTAACTGATGGTTAAACCAGTCTTCTATTCCAGCTTTTATCTGTCCAGAATGAGGAACCAGAAATTTTCGCATCACAATTGAAATTAACTCTAGCCAATACACTTTATGCTCATTTAAAAGCGCCTCTCGCTCTGTGTGAAAACCATCTGTCCATTTCTTCATAGCTTCTTTGAGCTCTTCAACCTCAACTGTCCACCTCTCCCTTTCAGATTTGGAATCTAGATCAGCCTTAATTTTACCTTCTCTAAGTCCTTGTTCTAGACCTTCTCTCCGCTTTGATTCGACTTCAGCTTTCTGTATTTCTTCTAATTCAGCTAGTCTACTTTGGAGTGTAATTTTATTTTTTTCCTCAAGTTCAAAAATACGTTGAGCAAGTTCAGTAGAAACAATCCTATCTATCTCTGCAGCAATGGCTTTATCCGAATAAAGAACGTTTAAAAAATCAGACGTTAACGCGAAATTTTTCGCCTTATAGTCCTGAGTTTCTAAAAATTTAGGAGCTACTTCCTCAGTTGGAATTTCTGCATCCCTTTTGACCATACCAAATTGAGTTGCAACAAATTCGTCGTTTTCTTTAAACAAGATCTGATTCTTCGCCTGCACTGATCACCAGCTTTCCTTCTTTTTCCAGTTTTTGAACAATACTCACAATATCTCTCTGTGCTTTTTCAACTTCCGAGACTTTTTGGGGACTCATCGCTTCCAGATCTTCCTTTAACATAGCTGCAGCTCTTTCCGACATTGCACTCATTATCTTTTCTTTAAGTTCATCGGTAGTGCTTTTTAATGCTAGAGTGAGCTTGTTATTATCAACCTCTCGTAGAACCGTCTGGATCCCACGTACATCAATCTTAACAATGTCAGCAAATGAGAAAATGTACTGTTTTAACTCTTTCGATAAGATTGGATCATTGTCCTCAAGCCTTGTCATGAGAGAATTCATGGTTTTTCGGTCTAAACTATTAATCAGCTCGGCAACTGCTGCAACTCCACCGAACTGACTTCCCCCGCCTTCCGTCTTTCTGGAAAACTCACGTTTTAACATTTGATCGAGTTCCTGAACTCGCTCCGGATCCACATAAACTAAATTGGCCATCCTAATGACAACTTCAGTCCTGACAGATTCGGGAAGTAACTTCACCGCTTTTATTTGCTGGTCGGTTTCTAAATGCGCCAAAACCAGAGCCATTGTTTGCGGGTGTTCCTCTTGAAGAAACTCAACTAGCGATTTTGTGTCGATATGTTCAAGCACCGTTAGCCCTTTACGGTTTAACAGGTTGACATTCTTCATCGTTCCAAAAATTTGCTGGGCTCTTTTTTCACCCAAGCCTTTCATAATTACTTCAGGATCACTTAAATTTTCATCAAAGATAATGGTGTCTTTTTCCGAAAGCTTTTCCAAGAACTCTTTCAACACCTGGTTAATCAGCGATAAAGGAGCCTTTTTCATTGTCCCCATAACTTTGAGAACAAGTCTTAAATCAGCATCCTTCATCTCCTTCATAAACTCGATAGACGTCTCTTTACCGAGAACGTTCATCAAAATTGCTATCTTTTCGATCCCGGTCATTTTTTGATTTTTCGAAGTCATTTTTTATCCCTCAGCGACTCTCGATTCAACTTCCTCTAACCATTCTTGAACGACTCTGAGTCCTTTTTTAGGACTTACCTGCAAGCGCTCTAAAATTTTAGTTTTCAAGTCTTCTTCTGTCTCTCTGTCATTAAATGGCTTTTCTAAACCATCGGCATTGCCGGAACCCTGTGTTTGATCATCTGAATTAGACAAGGTGTTTATCTCCTCTACTAGAATCCGCCCGTCTTCGGTGTTCCGGCCACCACTGAACACTGAGAGCTCCGATACGCCTTTGGGAGCTGGCAACGCACCTGGGTTAACCGCCGACTCTAACTCCGAAACTGTTTTGGGTAGTATGCCTGAGACGGAGTTTGGATCTTCTGCCTTATCTTGCGAGGCCACCGTCCACTTTAAAAAGGGTCTTAGCACCATAAAGAAGAACATGATTACCACTAATGCGATCATTCCGTTGCGGATTCCGTGTTCGCTTAGTTCTTTTAGGTCATACCATGGTTTAACGGGTTCTTGTGGCTCGTTGACATCGATATTATTAAAAGCCAGAGAGCTTACTGTAATGCTGTCTCGTCGTTCGTTGTCAAAACCAACCGCATTTGCCACTAACTCTTGCAGTCTTTTAAGCTCCACTTCGGGACGAGGAGAGAACACATCCGGACTGTTAGGAGCAGCACCTTTTGTATAATACCCATCAACAACTACTGCGATCGTTAAGCGTTTGATATTCCCTGAGGGTTTATCAATGACCTGAATTTTTTTTGGAATTGCGTAACTTGTATTATTGGTGTTTTTCTCAGTGTTACTGGTCGCTAGAGGTATCTGTGGGTTCTGAGCCTCTGCCCCAGGTAAATTTGAACGACTCCCCGGAATTCCAACTGGATTTGGGCGACTGCCTGTTACAACCTCTTCGGTCTTCATGGTCTGCCTAGGAACCGCCTTTTCAGAATCATACGTCTCTTCGGTCGTATTGATTCTGGAAGGATCAATCTCAGCAGTAACCTTAGCTCTAACTTTTCCAAACCCCACCACAGGGGTAAGAATCTCTTCGATTCTCTTTTCGTATTCGGATTCTATCGAACGTTGGAGTTCTATAAAAGTACTGCTTAGATTTGGACCCGAATCATCTCCTGGACGATGAAGAAAATTACCTTTCGTATCAACAATAGTAACCTGATTAACCTTTAAACCTTCAACGGCACTTGCAACAAGATTGGCAATACCGGTAATCTCAATCTTACTCGGAGCCATTCCAGCTTTTAATTCAAGTATCACTGAAGCCTTAGGGGCCTCCTCCTCTTCCATGAATACTTTTTTTGGCGGAATACTAATATGAACCCGCGCCGTCTTCACAGACGAAAGCCGCTGTATCGACCGCGTTAATTCCCCTTGAATAGCACGGATATATTGAATTCTTTGCACATAGCTAGACATGCCAATCGAGGTCGTATCAAACTTCTCAAAACCAACAACATCCTGACCGGGCAATCCCTCTTTCGCCAGCTCCATCCTCGCTTTGTAGACTTGAGATTTAGCAACTGTCATGGTTTTCGAGTCATCAGATAAACGATAGGCAATATTTTGCTCGCTTAACTTCTTTGCAATGGCTTTCGCATCTTCCTGATGAAGGTCAGAGTAAAGAACCTGCTGAGGATCATGTTTTACGACCATTGTAAGAGCCATGACACCTAGCAAACCGGCCAGGGCAATCCCCATCAAAGCCATTCTTTTTTTCGCGGAAAGATTGGCATAATAGGTTTTCAGATTCTCAAATTCTTTTTTTCGCAGAAAGATTGGCATAATAGGTTTTCAGATTCTCAAACAGAGTATTTAAGCGTTCGTTCATAACTTAACTCGATAATGAAAAAGGGATACAAGAAAACATAGTTTGACTAAATCAAATCTCAAACCTGCATTCGCATAACTTCATGATAGGCTTCTAGGGCTCGATTTCTCACCTGGACCAATAATTTAAATGAAGCCTCGGCTTTTTCCATACCGATCATAGCTTCATGAAGATTCTCATTTTTTCCAACAGCAAGATCGTTAGCTAATTTATCTGCTGAACTTAAGGCTCGATTAACATCATCAAAGGAGTTCTTCAAATAAGAGACAAAGCCCTGGTCTTTTGTGTCTTGAGTCGCAGAAACAACCGACTCAGTTCCCTGACTTAATGCACCCTGTATCGCTTGCATAGTATTAATATTCATTTATTATTTCCTCCCAATTTCAAGAGCTTTTCCCATCATGCCTTTAGAAACATTGATGGCAGTTACATTGGCTTCATAAGTCCGACTTGCATTCATTAAGTTCACCATCTCTTCCATGGTGTTCACATTTGGATAGGCCACCATTCCCTCTTCATTGGAATCAGGATGGTTTGGATCATGAACCATCCTCGGCGCACCCGGATCAGAAATCACGTCGGTTACCTGCACATGATGGAGCGGTGATTCCCCAAGTTGACTTGCGAGAACCGAAGCAAAGTCTCTTGTCGGTGTTGCCTCAAAGACAACATCTTTTCTCCGGTAAGGGCCACCTTCTGGTGTTCGAGTAGTTTGTGCGTTTGCTAAATTGCTAGAAGTTACATTCATTCTCATTCTTTCAGCACTTAAGGCTGAGGCACTCACATCAAGTGAGTCGAAGAAATCACTCATCGTTCACCCTCCCCAATCGCATATTTTAAAAGTAAAAACTTTCTCGATAAGGCTTGAGAATTGGCCGAATACTTAACGTCATTTTTATTCATAGCGGCCATCTCACGATCCATGTCGACTGTATTGAGATCCTGTCCAACTTCTGAAAATGGTTCTTGAGAAATTCGCCCCTCAACAGATTGAACGTCATTCATACCAGGAATAACCACCGACTCATCCACAGCTCTTTGTAACTCTGATTCAAAATCGACACGACGAGCCTTAAAGAAAGGGGTCTCGGCATTAGCAATGTTGTCCGCAATGATAGCGTGGCGCTGCAAATGCAGATCTAGAGATTTTGAAATCGTATCAATCGTCTTATCAAAAAGTGGCATAATTATTCGTTTTTTAAAAAAAGACTAAAGTTTTTCAGATAAACGTTCGATATATTAGTGCTGCAAAGTGCGCGCCAATACCACCAAGCTTAAAATACAGGTAGACTCTTGACGTCAAATGGTCTTATCTTCCTTTACCCCGGGCAAATTTTTCCTTAACTCAATTGATAAACTTTAAGTTTATTTCTTAATGTTCTAACGCTAATCCCAAGTTCTGATGCGGCTAAAGTTCGATTGCCCCTTGTCGTTTTTAGCATCTGCAAAATATGTTTCTTTTCGACGTCATCTAATCTGTGCGGTGAGTCTAACAAATCGAAAGAATCAGGTCTTTTTATCCAGTCGTCTAATTGAACCTCTTTAATAAGAGCACCATCACAAAGTAAAACGGCACGCTCAACGACGTTCTGTAGTTCACGAATATTTCCAGGCCAATCATGCAGCTTCAAACTTTTCATGGCTTCAGCGGAGTAACCACGAATCGCTTTATTTTGCCTTAAACTTGCTTGCTGAAGAAACTCTGTAGCCAAAGCCTCAATTGCAGTTTCTCGACCCCTTAAAGACGGGCAGTCAATTCTTATCACGTTCAGCCGATAAAATAGGTCCTCTCTAAAAAGAGATTCTGAAATCGAAATCTTTGGATCTCGATTCGTCGTAGAGACAATTCGACAATTGATAGGAACGGTGTCTCTACCACCTAGTCGATCCAGTTCTCCTTCCTGTAAAACCCTTAAGAGCTTAGCTTGTAAGTGAACGGACATCTCACTGACTTCGTCGAGCAGGAGTGTTCCTTGAGTGGCTCTTTCAAACTTCCCTAGGTGTTGAGCAACTGCCCCAGTAAAAGCCCCTCGCTCATGTCCAAAAAGTTCTGACTCCATCAGACCATCAGGAACTGCGGCGCAATTGATTGAGACAAAAGGCCCTTTAGAGCGAGAACTTTCGGCATGAATAAATCTTGCTATCAGCTCCTTACCTGAGCCACTCTCCCCACAGAGCATAACGGGTGAAAGAGTTGCCGCTGCTCGCTTTGCCAGCTGAATAACTTCACCCATTCTTTCATCTGCCACCACAAGTCTTCGTTGACCTAAATTGAGAATTGAAACGCTCACTACGGCCCCCCAATTAAGTTAATTTCACTTTTAGCCAAAGGTCCCCAAAAGGGATCATTAGAATCAGCCACCTCTTGCCATTGCTTTTTCGCTAACTCTTTTTTCTTGTCTTTCAAGTAGCACTTTCCCAATCGAAATTTAGCCTCTTTTGACGCTAAATTTTCCGGCTCAGCTACGATAGCCTCAGAGTAGTACGCGATAGCTTTTTTACAGTTTTTTTGTTCTGCAGAAGACTTTCCCGCTAAATAAAGAAAGGGGGCCAAGTCTTTTCCCTCAAGCTTTTGCAGTTTTGCTTCCTTTAACAAAGCCTCAGATTCTTTCCAGAGCTTCCCTTCGTTGACTGGCACTACCAAACTTGAAAGCAAGCGTTTTTTATTTTCTGGTGTACTTAAAGTTTTTACAGCTCCCAACCCAAATCTAATCATCAAGCTGTACTTTTTTTGGAATCTCATCGCATCAGCTCTCAATTGCAGAGCCATATCTCTGTGTTTTTTGCTTTCGATCCCCTTAAGAAGCAACTCGCTCTCAACAAATTTCTTAAGAGCCATAAG
>VGSE01000058.1 GCA_016875135.1 Deltaproteobacteria bacterium | reverse complement strand
AAGGTCATAAAAAATGGAATGTGCCTGTCTTTGCACACGGAAAAACAATGGTTTTAAAGTGCGAATTGTCTTGGGCGAATATTTATCTGGGACGAGTTTAGAGTGTTTGAATTAAACTAGCTGGGGAGGGATTTGAACCCCCGACCAAAGGATTATGATTCCCTTGCTCTACCGACTGAGCTACCCAGCCATAATGATGCAGTCGAGCCTTAGAACTTAATCATATCTTAAGGACTTGTCTAGAGGGCTCTCGACTTAATATTGTTAGCCCTATAGAGGGGTTGTTCCTTAGGATTTTTTCGAGGCTTCGCCGCCCATTCGTGTCGGGGGCACAGGACGGAATCCATCATCAACTGGAGGTTGGGGATTAACCGGTGGAGAATTGGGTTTATCATTCGTTTTTGGTAGGCTAATTTGTCCGCTCAACGAAACGAATATCAGTTCATTGGATTTGTTGACCTCAACTTGAAGTTTTTGCTTAAAAAGGTAAGCCAATTCTGCCGTTTGCTTTATGCCTAAGACATCCCCGACATTGTCAAATCTGACCCGTTCAATTATATTTCCCCGCACCTCTTCAATCACAATGGGCTGATGGTGAGGCAGCGAGTACGTCTTTTTTTCAAAGCCTAAGTTTTTTGAGCAGTTCTCTAGAATAATGTGGGTCCCAGAGTCCCCTGCGAAAACTCGATTAACATCACAGACTCCTACTTTAGTTTCATTTGAAAATGACACTAAGGTGAAAGTTAGAGCAAAAATAATTAAAAAGTTCTTCATAGCCCCTCCAACAATCTTATTTATGCCGGGCATTTCGCTGCGTGTCAATTGTTTTGCTTTTGCCACTAGAGTGATAGTCACTGACTCCGCCTTCACGATCTTAGCAAGTTTCTAGGGCGATCAATTTCATGGGCGCTTACTTAAGTCTTTGTAAGCTTTGGAAAAATGCATCGGACCACAACTTTTAAAAAAGCAACTCAAAACGGGGCCTTTTTAAAAGCGCACTCAAAACTTTCGCCATTTGATATTGCACCCGATACTGGGAATTTGATGACTATTAATGGAATCTTCATTGAGCAGAGCCTCCATAGCCGCTGTCAAATCTTTTCCTGTTACAGCCTTTTGATTGCCTGGGCGGCTATCATCATATTGGCCTCGATAAACTAGCTTTTTATGGGTATCAAAGAGAAAAAAATCGGGTGTGCAGGCCGCTTGGTAAGCCTTGGCTACTTCTTGTGTCTCGTCTAATAGATAGGGAAAAGCATACTTAAAAGTAGTTTTGTCCTGTTTCATTTTTGTAGGACTGTCTTCAGGATATTTCGAGTAATCATTGGAATTAATCCCAAAAATCGCAATGCCCTTTTTCGAATAATCTCTAGTCAAAGTTGCTAAGTGGGATTTTAAGTGAGTGACATAGGGGCAATGGTTACACATAAATATGACTAGGTAACCCTTCGGTGTGGGAAAGTGATCTAAAGTGATTAAATGACCCTCCGTATCGTGAAGCGTGAATGAAGGGGCTAAAGTTCCAAGAGGCAACATAGTTGAAGGAGTAAGAGCCACAGAGTCCTCGTCAAAAAGAGTTTTTGTTTTTACTGTTAAAGATAATATCTGCCAACTTCATGGCCGTTTGAACCTCTTAAAAAGCCCACTCAAAGGGAGCAGGTATTTAAAGATATCTACCGCGGGGTGAGGGGGGAAGACAAGCAGAACTTCCTATTGAATTTCAGGAAGTTCGCTCCTAGAGTAAAAGAATCTGATATCCCTAAAGCGTAGGAGCCGTCCTAAATGTTACCTCCCATCAATTTGATTCAGTGGATTGAGGAGAATCGAGCTCTCTTAAAGCCTCCTGTTGGAAACCGGCAAGTCTGGTTGAATCGGGACTTTATGGTCACAATCGTGGGTGGCCCTAACAGTCGAACCGATTATCATATCAATCAAGGAGAAGAATTCTTTTATCAACTTGAAGGAGAAATGAATCTTAAAATGGTGGAGCGGGGAAAATTTATCGATTTCCCGATCAAGGCCGGAGAGATCTTTCTTCTCCCGCCTCGAGTTCCCCATTCTCCTCAAAGGCCCGCCAATTCCGTTGGGTTAGTGATTGAGCATATGCGTCGGCCTGGAGAAAAAGATGGGTTTGTTTGGTTTTGTGAGAGTTGCCACCACAAACTTTATGAGGAATTTCTGATCGTAACCGATCTTGTCACCGATTTGCCGCCCGTTTTTGAGCGGTATTATTCCAACCCAAAACATACGACCTGCACTCGTTGTGGTCGGGAGCATTTTAAAAAGTGAAAATTGATATTCATACCCATATTCTTCCTCCAGAAATTCCCAGCTTTAAAAAAAAATTTGGTTATGGTGGATTTATCGAGCTAGCCAAGACGTCAAGTTGTTCCGCGAAGATGATGTGGGATGACGGGCGATTTTTTAGAGAGGTCAAAAGCAATTGTTGGGATCCCGAAAAACGCCTGGAAGAGGCCCGAGATAACAATGTCGATGTTCAGGTGCTCTCGACCGTTCCGATTATGTTTAACTACCACATCTGCGGAAAGGATAACTTAGAGATCGCAAAATATCTTAATGATCATTTAGCTCAAGTGGTCGAGAAATACCCTAAACGGTTCGTTGGTTTGGGAACTTTACCGATGCAAGATCCGCAGCTGGCGGTGGGGGAACTCAATCGTTGCATCAAGGATCTAAAACTCAGCGGAGTTCAATTGGGATCCCATGTTAACCAATGGAATCTAGAGAGCCGAGAGATTTTTCCTGTTTTTCAAGAAGCAGAAAAATTAGGAGCCGCTATTTTTATTCATCCGTGGGATATGATGGGGGCCGAGAGAATGCCCAAGTATTGGCTTCCGTGGTTAGTTGGTATGCCGGCTGAAGTTTCTCTTGCTATCTGCTCTATGATCTTTGGCGGAGTTTTTGAGAGATTACCTAATCTTCGCGTAGCTTTTGCCCACGGTGGAGGGGCCTTTCCTATCACGGTCGGAAGAGTTGAGCAGGGATGGCTCGCACGGCCTGATCTGTGTGCTTTAGACAATCGAATTAACCCAAGAGAATATCTTGGTAAGTTTTGGGTCGATTCTTTGGTTCATGATCCTATGGCGCTACTTTACTGTATGCAGGTATTTGGTGAAGATAAAGTGGCCATGGGAAGCGATTATCCGTTTCCTTTAGGCGAGGCCGAACCCGGAGGTCTTATCGAATCTCTAAAAGGGCTTAAGCCCCAACTGCGACAAAAACTTTTGGGCAATAATGCTTTAGATTGGCTAGGCCTTACCAAAGAAAGGTTTCAATAAGTGAACTCTTTTAGTTTTGAGTTGGGTGAACAGTGTGCAGAGAAATTAGATCAAGCTGACCCAATAAAAAAATATCGTAACGAATTTTATTTGCCTAGAAAATCTGACGGGAAAGCGTGTCTCTATTTCGTAGGAAATTCTTTGGGGCTACAACCTAAAAAGGCCAGAACCTATGCCGAAGAGGTTTTCTCCGACTGGGAGAAGCTTGCGGTCGAAGGTCATCAGGCCGGCAAACATCCTTGGTATCCTTATCATGAAGTCTTGACAGAATCGACGGCTCGGCTTGTAGGGGCAAAACCGATTGAAGTCGTCGTAATGAACATAAAAAGGCCAGAACCTATGCCGAAGAGGTTTTCTCCGACTGGGAGAAACTTGCGGTCGAAGGTCATCAGGCCGGCAAACATCCTTGGTATCCTTATCATGAAGTCTTGACAGAATCGACGGCTCGGCTTGTAGGGGCAAAACCGATTGAAGTCGTCGTAATGAACACGTTAACCGTAAATCTACATCTCATGTTGACGTCATTTTATCGACCCAAACACAAGCAAAATAAAATTATTATAGAAAGCGGGGCCTTTCCTTCCGATCAATATGCCGTAGCTTCTCATGCAAAGTGGCATGGCTATGATCCCAAAGAAGTTGTCTTAGAGTGGAGCCCAAGATCTAATGAAGACCGCCTTTACTATGAAGATCTAGAAAAGTTGATGAGTGATAACCAAGGGGAGGTCTCTCTTATTCTCCTAGGAAATGTGAATTATCGGACCGGACAAGCTTTTCCTCTTCAGAAAATAGCCAAATTAGCTCACGAAAACGAGGCGCACTTGGGTGTGGACTTAGCTCATGGAGCAGGCAATCTTGAACTCAAACTCCACGAGGACAAAGTTGATTTTGCGGTTTGGTGTTCTTATAAATATTTGAATGGTGGCCCTGGGGCATTAGGGGGCTGTTTTGTTCATGAAAAATTTGCCGAACGATTTGACTTACCTCGATTTGAGGGGTGGTGGGGCCATGATAAAGTGAAACGTTTTTTGATGGAGCCACAGTTTAGTCCGATGAAAGGGGCTGAGGGTTGGCAACTGAGTAATCCCCCTATTTTACCTATGGCTACTCTAAGAGCGTCGATGGAAATTTTTGATGAAGTAGGGATGGCAATGCTTCGCAAAAAAAGTGAGCAGCTCACAGGGTATTTTGAATTCTTACTTCACAACTTAAATGTGAAAGGGTTAAGAATTTTGACTCCTTCTAAGGTTGATGAGAGAGGATGTGCCTTGTCATTAGCGTTTGGACAGAGTGGAAAATCGCTAATGGAAAAGCTAAATAGTGAAGGGGTCAAATGTGATTATCGAGAGCCCGGAGTATTACGATTTGCTCCGGTACCTTTGTATAATAGTTTTAGAGATGTTTTTGAACTGGGTGAAATTCTAAAAAAATATGTCGGTTAATCGTGAAAAAATGGTGGTGGTAGGATCAGGGCTTGTGGGCTCTTTATTGGCTACGGTTCTAGCTAAAATGGGTTTTGAGGTCGATGTTTTTGAAAGAAGAGTCGACATGCGTAAAGAGTCGATCAGTGCCGGTCGATCAATCAATCTAGCTATGTCGGTGAGAGGAGTTTATGCGTTAACTCGACTGGGCATTCAAAATGAAATCATGACCAAAGCCATTGCGATGCCCGGAAGAATCGTCCACCCGATTGTGGGCCCTACTAACTTTCAAAGGTATGGCAAGGATGATTCGGAAAGTATTTTTTCCATCTCGCGAGGAGAGCTTAACAAAATGCTCATGACCATTGCTGAGAGAACGGGAAAGGTAAAAGTTCACTTTCAGCACAAATTAACGGATGTCGATTTTAAAACAAGAACTTTGGTTTTCCTCGATGAAAAGACCCAAACTGAGAAAAAGATTACCGGTTCCAAAGTGTTTGGAACCGATGGTTCGGCTTCGATCTTGCGCCATGCTTTTCACAAGAAATTTCAGTACGAGCAATCCGAGTCGGTCTTAAATTACGGCTACAAAGAACTCACGATATCACCGACTTCGAGTGGCCAATTTCAAATGGAAAAGCATGGACTTCATATCTGGCCCCGAGGGTCATTTATGTTGATTGCATTGCCTAATTTTGATGGAAGCTTTACCTGTACCCTGTTTCTACCTCACCAAGGGGCTTTAAGTTTTGAACAACTCAATGACTCCAAAAAAGTAGAAGCTTTTTTTAAAGCACAATTTAACGATGTTATCCCACTTATTCCGGATTTGACCGAACAGTTTTTTTCCAATCCTACGGGGCAGATGGTGACTGTGAAATCTGCGCCGTGGAATTATGGCGGTGACTATGTGCTCTTAGGCGATGCGGCCCATGCGATTGTTCCCTTCTTTGGTCAGGGGATGAATTGTGGGTTTGAGGATGTGGCGGTGTTTTGGGAGCTTTTAGAGAACGAGATGTCCTTAAATAAAGACATTAATTGGGAGAAACTTTTCTCACGGTTTAGTTCTTTAAGAAAACCCAATGCTGATGCGATAGCCGATCTGGCAGTGGAAAATTTTGTAGAAATGAGAGACAAAGTCGGTGACCCAAAATTTTTATTAGCTAAGGAAGTGGAGAAGATTCTAGAAAAGGAATTTCCTGAGGATTACACTTCGCGATATCGATTGGTGTCTTTTAGACGGGTTCCCTATCGCGTGGCCCTTGAGGCTGGGGTTTTGCAGGATAAAATATTAACGGAGTTATGTTCTGGGATTAAAAAACCGGAAGAGGTCGATCTCAATAAGGCAAAGAGCCTTATTCAGAAAGAACTAGCTCAACTTTTAAAATCGACGAGGACAACATGAATCATTCACCTGGATTTTTAAAACTGTGCGAAGAGGCTAAACAAAAAATTAAGGAAACTACGGCCGAGGAGGTCTTTAAGCGCCTCTCCAACGGCGATAAGTTTCATTTTGTCGACATTCGCGAAGACAACGAATGGAATGAAGGTCGTGCCAAAGGAGCTAAGCACATCGGAAAAGGAATCATTGAGAGAGACATTGAGGCTTTAATCCCAGATAAAGATTCGGAAATCGTTCTTTATTGCGGCGGGGGATACCGTTCGGCCCTTGCGGCCGAAGTTCTTCAACGAATGGGATACAAGCGAGTGATCTCCATGGATGGCGGAATTAAAGCTTGGCGAGAAAAAAACTATCCACAAGAAAGGTAAAGTTTTTATTGATTGCTCCCTTTAAGTGGGTTTTTAAAAGGTTCAAACGACGATCAAGTTCGTTCACGGCGCGCAAGGTATTGACCGTTTGACGATGGGGTGAATTATCAAATAAAACTCCAAGAAAACTTCCTGTCGCGGAATACCGTCTAAAACAATAAGGGTTTTATTCCGATAATTTAAGAGAGTCTATTGATGCAAATTCTTAAAGCTCAAATCAAATCCCTATTATTGGATCTCAAAGGGACCCATCGATTAAGTTCTGAAAATAATTTAGCTATAATCGCGGGAAGCGTTGCTTTTTTTTCTCTCTTTTCTTTGCTCCCTCTTTTTATTCTAACTTTTGTTGTAAGCCACTATTTCATGGGCCAAACAGGGGCTTTTAGACAATCGCCTGAAGAATTGGGGCTTATTTTACAAAAGTTGGTTCCCTCTTTTGACCCGAGCGTCATTCAAGGGCTAGTGGTAGTTTTAAAGCAAAACTCAGCGGGAGATTTTTTTACTTTTCTGGTTTTGATCTGGGCCTCTTACGAATTGTTCGATTCGCTGCAATTTGCTTTTACTAAGATCTCAACTGTCGGTGTCGATCGAAATCGTTTTTTAAAGCAAAACTCAGCGGGAGATTTTTTTACTTTTCTGGTTTTGATCTGGGCCTCTTACGAATTGTTCGATTCGCTGCAATTTGCTTTTACTAAGATCTCAACTGTCGGTGTCGATCGAAATCGCTTTTGGGCTACGCTCATGGCGTTTTTTTGTTTTCTTGTGGTGATTATTGGGAGTACCGCTTTTGTGATTGTTTCAACTACAGATGCCGAGGTCATTACTTTTCTCTTTCCCGCACTACGCCAGAGTTTGAATCCTTTGATGCGTAGTGCTCTGGCGGCCTTGACTGGGCTAATGAGCGTGATTGGAAGTATCACTGTGATCTACAAGGTTATGCCGATTCAAAAAGTAGCCTGGTTAAACGCCCTTAAAGGAAGTCTTCTGTTTGTCTGTTTTTTTATTTTGGGTCGCGCAGGTTATCAAGGTTATGCGCTGTATTTTAAAAAAGCCAATGAGGGAATGTATGGCCCTTTTTTAACTTTTCTTCTGGCTTCCGTGTGGATCTACTATCTTTCGAGAATTTTTCTTTTTGCTGCCCAGTATGCGATTTATCTTGAAGAAAAATAATCTAGCCCTAACTTGAGTGACCGCTACCTTTTAAGCTTAATGGGAGACTGACACCCTAAAAGAAGTGAAAGCTATCGAAGATGAGTTTGAGTTCGGGCTTATAGGCATCAAACTTTTCGGTTCGAGTAGTGGCCGTGAGAATGTAGGCCTTGCCTTGATGAATGAAGATTACCTGTTTGAATTTAAGACCGAAATCCCTTTGGTTAGCGATAATTTCAACTGCTGTTTCTTTGACTTGGGGAAGAGTTGTGGGCTCTGTCGAGAGAATCTGAAATCTCTGGCTCTTTAAAAAATCGACCGTGTGCTTTTGGTACTGGACAATTTGAGGAACTTTAGTGTCTTTGAACTTCTCTAAGGAATCGGTCACTACATGAAACCGGGCATGGTACTTTTCATCAGGTTGCTTTCTTTGAACTGTCACTAAAGTCTGTTGCGCCATACTCTTATCGATGGCTTGGGCATCTGTCTTTTCTAATCTGGGGGGTATTACTTCCCAATTCTCTTCGGAGTAATCAAATTTGAAATTGGGAGCTAATTGACTTGATTGATATGTGGCACCAAAGGCTACAGCACTAAAAATAAATAAGGCAAAAAAACTGCGCATCTATCCTCCATCAAAGCATCAAAGGGGTCAGTTCACTTTCAATACCTTTAAATAATCTGGGTGTAAAGTTGGAGGGTGGAATCGATAAAGGTGTGTTCGGAGAAAGTCTTAAGGGTTTTCTCACGCCCGTAGCGGCTTAACTCAGCCCTCAGTGCAGGGGATTGAAGAAGCGCTTGAATCGTTTGAGATAACGATGCGATATCCTTAGGCTTCACAAGAAAACCATTTTTGCCGTGCTCGATAATTTCATTAAGGGCCGGTGTATCAAAAGCAATAGCCGGAGTTCCTAAACTTAAGGCTTCAGCAACCGAGAGTCCAAACCCCTCAGGCCCTACATTGGTTTGTAAAAGCAGGGTGGCAGAATTTAAAATTTCTAACGTCTTCTCTCTGGGGGTTTTCCCTTTAAAGATAATTTTGTGTTCCAGCTTTAGGCTTTTAACCAGTGATTTAAGGGGCTCACTTAAAGGCCCTTCGCCCAAAATCCAATATTCCCAATCGAGCGATTCGATCACCTTTAAAGCACGAATCGCAAACTCAAGCCCTTTTAACGGTACGAGCCGACAGGCCGAAACCAAAAGCGGAGTTTTGACTTCAATGCGTTCAACAAAATCCCATTGAGGAAGCGGGTTATAGATGAGCTTGACTTGGGATTTTGAAAAACCATTTTCAAGAAGTTTACTCTCGACGTAGCGGCTAATCGCAATAATAGCCTTCATCTTTTTTGTGGCCCGTCGTTTAGATTCAAATTCATAAAGGACGTGAGAGCGATGAAGATCGGTTTTAAAAGTGTTCAGGCAATGGAAAGTTTTGTTTTGAAGCAAACAACTCCAGCCGCTTTTGTGATCACACACCTGCGAATCATTGGCCAAACGGTGGCTGGCAGGACAAGTTGGGGCTACGGTGTGAGCCGTAAGAACGCAACTATAAAGTGAAGTGGCTAAGTCGATTAAATCAGCGTGAGGCTGATCTAAAAAGTGGAGAATATCGGGGTTAAGGGTTCCAAGCACTTTTAAAAACTCTTGTTTGACCCGCTTTAATTGAACCGGCTTTAAAAGGGCCGGGGTCGAAAAGAGGCCTGGAATTAAGGTCGGGAATTCGGTTTTAGGTAAAGAGTCAAAAGCCTTTTCCCCAATAAGAAACACCTCATGTCCCCGATCTCTTAGCCCTTTGACCGAAGTCATCAGAACCTGCTCTAGACCAAACGCTGAGCCTAAAGTCGGGCTTATCATTGCAATTCGAAGCTTATTGGGGGACATGGTGGGTTTATTTTAGCATGAAAAACAGAAGCCCTATGGTATAAGCGGTCGGTAGAGGGCTATACCTAAAACCCAAAGGCGTTAAGAGTTATGTTTACCGGAATAGTCGATCATACTGGAATAATTAGAGAAATTAATCGTTCGACCCGAGGGATCGAGTGGCAGATTGAGAGCCAATTTGAAGGGCTTTCTTTGGGGGAAAGCATTGCTGTCGATGGTGTCTGTTTGACCGTCATCGCCTTTGATGGGGGGACTTTTTCGGTTGAGATCTCTCCTGAAACAGAAAGCCTGACTACCGTCGCAACTTATTCTGTGGGTGGCGAAGTTAATTTAGAACGGGCTATGAAAGCTACTGACCGATTCGGAGGCCACTGGGTAAGCGGTCATGTGGAACAGGTGTCCGTTGTTAAAACTATAAAATCTCATGCTGAGTTTAAAGAGATCTGGTTTAGCGAAGTCTCTTCTTCAAGAAGCTCCTACATCACTCCCAAAGGCAGTATCACAGTCAATGGAGTGAGCCTTACTATTAACCAAGTCGGGGAGCAAAGTTTTTCCGTCATGCTGATTCCCCATACTTTAGAGCGAACCAATTTATCCCGGTTAACTGAAGGTTCCCAAGTGAATATCGAGTGTGATTGGATGGCAAAAATGGTTGTTAGTGAAGTCAGACAGATCTTAAAAAATTTGCCAAAGAGCTCTTTGAATCCATTGTTTGAGGGAAGTGATTTATGAATGAAGTCAGACAGATCTTAAAAAATTTGCCAAAGAGCTCTTTGAATCCATTGTTTGAGGGAAGTGATTTATGAATGAAGAAAAAAAGACATCTGTGCTCTCTCAGATTGAAGAGGCGATTAGTGATCTAAAAGCCGGTAAGATGATAATCCTCGTTGATGACGAAGACAGAGAGAACGAAGGGGACTTAGTTGTTGCTGCCGAAAAAATCACGGCTGCGCATGTTAATTTTATGGCTAAATTTGGCCGAGGGCTGATTTGCCTAGCCATGACCGAAGAGCAATTAACCCGTCTTCAAATCCCAATGATGGTTAAAGAAAACCAAGCCCCCTTTGGAACGGCTTTTACCATCTCTATTGAAGCTGCAACTGGAGTTACGACAGGCATTTCAGCTGCTGACAGAGCTAGAACCATCCAGGTCGCGTCCAATCCGAACAGCGGCCCAAGAGATATCATCATGCCCGGCCACATTTTCCCTTTGAGAGCTAAACAAGGGGGAGTGCTAGTTCGCGCCGGTCAGACCGAAGGCAGTGTTGATTTAGCAAGAATGGCAGGTCTTGAGCCGGCCGGTGTGATTTGTGAGATCATGAATGATGATGGAAGCATGTCTCGTTTAAAAGATCTTATCCCTTACGCAAAAGAGCACCAACTCAAAATTGTTTCTATCGCAGAACTTATCAAATACCGCATGAAGAAAGAGTGTTTGGTTAAAGAGGTCGCCTCTTCGAAATTGCCCTTAGCTCCTCATGGGGAATTTACCATGAAGGTTTTTGAGAGTGTTTTAGATGGAGTCCAACACGTGGCTCTAGTCCGGGGTGAAATCGGCTCAAACTCACCGACTTTGGTGAGAGCCCATTCCGAGTGTTTGACCGGAGATGCTTTTGGTTCGATGCGATGTGATTGTGGGGCTCAACTACAGGCCTCGTTAGAGATAATTGGTAAAGAGGGCGGGGTGCTTCTTTATATGAGGCAAGAGGGGCGCGGAATAGGGTTGGCCAACAAGATTCGAGCCTATGAACTTCAAGACACCGGGTTAGACACGGTTGAAGCCAATCGAAAGCTTGGATTCAAAGAGGATCATCGAGATTATGGGATCGGATCTCAAATTTTAAAATACCTTGGGGTGACAGAGATGCGACTGTTGACCAATAACCCCAGAAAAATTTATGGGCTAGATGGTTTTGGATTGAAGATTGTCGAGCGAGTTCCCATTGAGATGAAGCCCAACCAAAGCAACTTAAATTATTTAACTACTAAACGGGATAAGATGGGGCACATCCTTAATTTGAATTAACCATGGAAATCATCAACTCACAAAATATTGATGCTTATTGCAGGCTAGCTATTGTCGTCAGCCGATTCAATGAAGAGGTCACTTCAAAGCTTTTAGAAGGGGCTTTAGCTAGAGCCAAAGAAAAGGGTTTTGCTAACACCGATATTTCCGTGGTCTGGGTGCCGGGTGCCGTTGAGATTCCTATTGCGGCTCAACGATTAGCTCTGCGCTCTTTCTATTCTGCTATTGTTTGTTTGGGGGCGGTTATTCGAGGAGAAACGTCTCATTACGATTATGTATGTCAGTCGGTGATGCAAGGCTGTTTACAAGTCTCTTTAACACACAACATTCCTGTGATTTTCGGAGTGCTTACAACCGAAACCGAAGAGCAGGCTTTAGACCGTTGTGGTGGTAAACATGGCCACAAAGGCAAAGAGGCCATCGACTCTGCCGTCGAAATGGTGGCTACGTTACGACGCCTGGTCTAAAGGTTAAACAATTTGAAATCTTCTTTTTCGGCAACTATTTTTTAGTTAGCTTTTTGTTTTAACCATAAAATTAAGTCCTTGGTGTGAAGACTTTAAGTCATCGCTTGGTATTACAATCGACTGGCGACAGGTTTGCATTCTTTAAGATTGAATTAGTACAAGCGGTGTATCCTAACTGTGTTGAGAGGTAGTGGGTGTGATGGGTTTCTTTCCTGAAAGTAGACTTTTCTCTTGGAGAGTGCTTTTTCTTGTTTTGTGCCTTGCGACAAGGCTTACCCCCTCTTTTGCTTTTGAAAAAGATCCTCGGAGCTTTCAAGAGTCCCACTCCAAATCTCCTATAGAAGTGCTTGAGAAGTTAGCAAGTGAGTTTAAAAAGTTTGAGCAGGATCGTGCCGTTAAGGCCATGGGGCCAAATTTGTCGGTAGCTCAAGATGCGACCCTTCAAGCTCAGAAACTTTACAATCTAAAATCGTCTCAAATGGGGGAACAGACAGAGAAATTGGAGAGTCTTGGGAACATCGCTCTTCCCATCGCCAAAGTGGTCGAAGGAGATTTTTCCATGTCGGGGTTACAGAAACAAAAATGGGGCGATCTTGGTGGCAGCCCTTTCGGATCTCTTGTGGGAAAGTCGACTTTCGGGGAGTCTTCTCAAGACCAATCGATTCAAAATTTAATTCAAAATTGGGGTGAGGATTCCTCTTTATCTGTAATTCCTGACGAGGGTGGTCCGGTGGAAATCTCTGAATCGTTGACTCAAGAACAGATGTTAGAAGCACAAACGAGAGCACAGAATGTGAGAAACGAAATGGACAAATTGACTTTTAAAATTGAGCCTTTTCAGGAGACCAATTACAAAGCTTATGAAAATGCGAAAGAACTCTTTAAAAAGAACGAAAAACTGATTTCCAAAATTTCGGATTTTGAAGAAGGGTTTATCAGAAATGCTCAAGAGTTATTTGTTAATTTTTCATGGAGAGATCAAGACAAAGTCGGGAAGATGCCTTACGAAAAATTTATTGAACGTCAAGAACGCCAACTGCTTTTTCCGGATCCTACAATGCAAGCGACAACACCAAAGACACATCAGGGAAAGAGATCTCATTAGGGTAGCGCACGAGAACATCTTCTGAACCCTGGGTGGTTGAGGGCCTGCGAAAGATCTCTTTATCAAGCCAAATTCTCCATGGAATAGTAAGCCGAATCTGGTTGGTTTTGTTTCCGTATTCGGCCCACGGGCCTAAAGAAAATAGCATATGCTCATAAGACTGTCCTGCATGACTTAAGTCTTCAGGTATGCGTCGGGTTCGATAAGTCCAGTGAGTCATTCCCCCTACTTGGAACGAGGCTTGATTCCCTATAATGACCTTTTGGCCTATTTCTAATGAAGAGTTGTAGATTACCCCTTCTTTAATTGTTTCAGAGAGTGGGGTTCTTGATGTGGGGGTGGGTTGTCTTATGGGGAAAAGAGCGTGGAAGTTAAGTCTTAAGATCCAAGGCACATCCAACGTTTCTAAAATAGCCGTATTAAAACCGACTCTTAAAAGTCTGAAGGTCGACGGCTCAAACTGAATCCATTCGGCACTTAATCTTCCAAAGTGATTTTGTTGAGTTAAAAAAGCACGTCCAATTTGCGCGGTAAAATTTTTTTTAAGCCCAAGACTTTCTTGACGAAGAGATTTTCCCTCTTCGGTCCATGCGGGAAAAAGTCTTTCCGAATATTTTGCTCCAAAATCGATAAGTTTGCTGTCGTAGAGAACATCTCCTAGGAAGGAAAAAGCATCGGAGTAATTCACTCCTTGAACTATCGCTTGAAACCCCGCTTTCTCAACTATTGGAGGAAGCGGGGGAAGAACGATCTGTTCAAGAATCCAGCTGATTCGATCGGTGTTAGCCCAACTAGGTGAGGCCAAGAGGAGAAGCCCAGCGAGCCACAGGCCAACTCTTTTTGACACTAGGATCCTCTTTCCACTTTCGTAATTTGTCATGGAGAGTTGATTTTGCAATGCCCAGATCCTTTGCTGTTTCTTTACGATTTCCGTGATGTTTTTTTAAACGATCAACAATAATGTCTCTTTCAATATCCTCAAGATGGCCATCAAGTAAAGGGGCACGTTCGGGACTTTGGGTGATTACCAGCCGTTCTTTTTCTTCTTCAACCATGAGTTGCTTAAGAAGAGTGTCTTGAATCCGCATTTTACCTAGTACAGTGGCTCGAATTAGAATATTGCGCAGTTGGCGAACATTTCCCGGCCAATCAAATTGCGTTAAACAGTTAAGGTCATCTGATGAGAATTGGGCCCCAAGTCTTTCCAGAATAGCTCTGGCTATGAGAGGAATATCTTCTATGCGTTCTCTTAGAGGCGGTACTTTAAGGCTTAAAACGCAGAGCCGTTCAAGAAGATCTTGGCGAAATTGGCCTGCAGCCACTGCGGTATGAAGATCCACATTGGTGGCTGCAATAATTCGAATATTCACGTGTTCAATTTTTTGGGAGCCAACCGATCGCACTTCTCCTGAGTCGATCAGTCGAAGAATTTTAGCTTGTAGATTCACATCAAGCTCTCCCATTTCGTCGAGAAAAAGAGTGCCTCCATGAGCCATTCGCAGAAGCCCTCTTGAGCCGTTGATAGCCCCTGAAAAGGCCCCTTTTTCGTAGCCAAAGAGTTCGCTTTCAAAGAGCCCGGGCGGCATTGCGCTGCAGTTAATAGGAATAAAGGGCATGGAACGCCTAGAGGAGAGTTCATGTAGTTTTCGGGCTATCAGCTCCTTTCCGACACCCGTTTCCCCTAAAATAAGTGCCGGCCATGGGTGAGGGGCATAAAGTTCAACTTTAGCGAGTACTCTTTGAAAAGTTTCAGAATGGCCAGAGATAAGTTCATTCATTGGGATTCTCCTTTTTAGACTTAAGAGTCTGAGTTTGAGATTCCCTTATGCAAGGCGGGCCAATGGGAAAGAAAAA
>VGSE01000057.1 GCA_016875135.1 Deltaproteobacteria bacterium | reverse complement strand
TTTTTATCTTGTATGTCCCTGCCACGAAACCATACTTTTAGTCACTCCCAGCCAACGACAAAGAGTTAAAAACCAACTGTGAGGCAGTAATCCTTTCGCCAAGGGCACGGGAATCACATTCCAAGGTGTTAGAACGGTGGTCTCATGTTTCTCAATTGCCCTCACAATTCGATTTGCCAAGTTTTCGGGGGACACCCATCTCATTAGCCAGGGTAATTTAATGCCCTGAAACATCCCCGTAGAGATATAACTGGGACACACTGAGATGACCTGACAGTGGGACTGTTTTAAAAGCTTTAACTCTTCTCGAAGCGAATCGGAAAAACCTAGAACCCCCCACTTGCTAGCTGCATAAGTCGAGGCCCAAGGAAGAGCGAGCAGTGAAGAAGCGCTGGCAATATTAATTAAGACGGCTTTGGATCTTTTGAGCATCTCTGGCAAAAAAAAGTGCGTCGTTTGAATAAGCCCCTTAAGATTAATATCAAGAGTCCTAAGATGAGAATCCAGATCTACTTTCGTAAATTCTCCCCCCGATACGACTCCAGCGTTGTTTATTAAAACGGAAACTTCTCCAACTTTTTGAGAAATCTGCTCCCGAGCCTCTCTGATCGATTCCACCTTCGATACGTCCAGGAAAAGACCGATCGCCTTTCCCCCTGATTGCAATATGAGGTCTACAGTTTCTTGAGCTTTAGAAATCTCTCGATCGGTTACGACGAGGGTCGCCCCCATTTGAGCCATCGTAAGACTTAAAGCTCGTCCCAGTCCGTGACCAGCGCCAGTGATTAAGACAACCTGATCTTTCCAGTAAATTCTTTGTCTCATCTCGATCCTCTAATTCCTTAAGTAAAGTGTGGTCTTTAGGACTAAGGGAAAAAATCTTTCCTACCCGTCAAACCCTTAATATATCAATAAGTACTTCAATAAGGATACCTAATTAACTAACACTTAGCTATTTCAAAGAAAGCCATTGGGCTTAAATAATTAGGCTCAAACCAGCCTCTTAAAATGCGCACCTAAAAGGGGCAGGTATCAGGGATAACTTCTATCTAAAAGTAAGACACCGAATTCTTTGAGTTCTCTAGAATGCCAGGCACATTTTCAAATGGCTTGCTTCTTGCTTTTTTTTTATGGGCACGTATGGGACTAGAGCGAATACTTATAAAATACACTTTCATTGCGCTTCTTTTTCTTACCCTTCCTAGTCCTGGACAAGATTCGATACGAGACTTGGCCAATCAGACTAATCAAGTAGAATATTTTGCGGAGTTTTATAGTTACGAAGGAACATTTGGGCTTCCGACCACTACTCACACTTTTGCTAGATTTGTAAAAACCATCAACGGAAGAGTCTCCCAAAAAGTAGACATCAGTTGGCTCCCAAAGCCCGAGTACATGGCTAGTTCTACAAGAGTCCCCCTTTTTACTTCAGTTCCAGGAAAGAATCATACTTTAGAAGAGACGCTTCTCATCGCGGGTAAAAGAAAAGTTATCAATCACGGAAAGTTTTCTATAGACGAATCTCTTTTTGCTGGCGCAGTTGCTAGAAAAGAATTTTTAGAGTCGGGAAAACTACCCTATAAAATGATAGCGTCAGCTAACTCCGACACCGGTGTGAACTGTATTCACGCAGTTCTAGGAGCAGCGCAGGACTTTCCCACAGGGCTTAGAAGTGGAAAAGAGGCTACAGAAGCCGTTATTAAATATCTTACCGCTAAAAACCTCATGACCCGGCTAAACGAAAAGACCACTTTGAATACCGATTCTGAAAACCTTCTCCAAACAGATCAACGTGGCCTCTTACCTAGAAATGCCAAGGCCAGTTCGACTTCCGAGAGAGCACCGTTATTTCCTAAACTTAAAAATCTATTCCCATCGCACCGATGATTTTATTCATCCCGTTCGAACAGAGGTAACTCAAACCCAGAATCTATCTCTATCATCTCGGTTTTGGCGTGAGCAATTTCAAAATCCCCGATAAAAATACGTTTCGCTTTTTCGATTTCAGCTTCGACAAACCCGGCCCCTCCGGAACAAATAGAAAATCCTATCGTAGCCCTTTTAAAATTCTCGCCATCATTGATTTCAGACGCACTAAAACCGGAATTTTTCAAACGCTGAATAAGACTTTGGACAGTCTGACGGCGGTCCTTTAATGACCTGGCATGTCGAATTACCAATGAAACAATCCCAATCCCAACGGTCATCTTTTCCACTCAAAAACTCCTCTATTCTTACAAATAGTGTTATCCCTAAAGGCATGTCAACCGGGCGAGAAATTATCTTTGAAAGCTTAGAGCATTACACACTTTTTTTGGCCCTGTTTCCGGAACAAAAATATAAAGCTCGTCTTGCCTCCGAATTATTGGCCCCGTCTGAAGCCTCTTTAGATAAAACAATGGCCCCCCGCCTTAATTTCATAAAAAGCTTGCTCACCGAAAAAGAAACTAAAGACGCAAAGAAGTTTTTGCTTACTCTAGAACAATTGCGCCTCTCGCTCATCGTTACCCATGAACAGGTTGATTTTTGTTTTTCTATTCTTCACTCAACTCCCAAGAATAATCGACTCAAAGAGTTGTTACATCTATATCTGGACTCCCCTTTAAAACTGGATCTCGCCCAAAGCTATTGGGATTCGATTTCTTTACTCAAAGGACAAAGTACTCTCTCAAATATCCCGACAAGAACTTTTGTCAGAGCAAAAAGCTCGACATACCTTTTTACGGAGTGGGCCAACGCCCACGAAGCGCTGCAAGAAGAGCCCTGTTCACCCATTGAGTTTTGGGAACTTCCGGGAGGGGCTCAAAATTTGGGACAACCAAACCCTCCGGCAAAAAAGGCCTCTGCGACTCAAGCACTCTCGCTTTTGGCCCAGGAGATCGCATCACAACAAAGCAGCGAAAAACCTCAGTGGGTTGCTTTTGGTGGATCCCCTCACGCCCTACTATTTCTTGAAACTAAATTGAAGTCTTTACGAGTCCCTTTTGATTCTCTTTTTGGTTCAAAAGAGAAAACTCTTACGCAGGGAATCCTTATTGCTCCTTTCCAAGCCCCCCCCCTCTCGCCCAATCATCATTGTTGGGGCTATCTTGATGAATCATTTTTTGCTGCTAAAGAAGAGGGGCTTTTAACGGAAGCCGAACTCTTCACTCTTGTCACAGCCGGGTTTTCTATTCCCAGAATTAAAACAGATCGTCTTTATTTGAAAAACATGTTGAAGGAGTTCCAGAAACCGGGGCGAGGAGAGCTCTTTATCTCAAACCAAGTTCCAGCTCAGGAATTTTCACAAATCGAAGAATTAGCAACCCTATCCCACCGTCCCTCTCCCCCACCTAAGCTCGCTCTCCCCCCCAAAAAAATTAGACTCTCGGCAACGCAACTGGACTCTTATGCTGCCTGCCCGGCCCAATATCTAGTTCGCCATCGACTCAAACTCCGACCCATTCAAAGCTTAGAAGAAAAATTTGCCCTGGTCTTTGGAACTGCGGTCCACTCAAGCCTGGAAGGTTACTTCAAAGCGCCCTTTAATGACCTCACTACGCTATTTAAAGACGCCCTAGAATCTCTGCACCCCGAAATCCAAAAGGAACGTTCCATTTATTTTTTGATGTTACGGCAATTTCAAGAGGTGGCTCGGCACTTTCTAGTTCTAGAGGAACAGCTAAAATCTGATTTTCATTTTAAAGACAATCTAAGCCTTGAGAAAAGTTTTGAAACCGAAATTTCTGGCTATTTTTTTTCTGGAAAAATCGACCGCATTATTGAAAGACAGGACGGTTCCCTTCTTCTCATCGACTATAAAACGGGAAGAGTTGACTTCTCTCCAAGAGACATCTCGAATGGCCACGGCTCCCAAGCCCTTCTCTATCTCTTGTCAGTAACGGCTCAAGGGGGCCCTCCGTGTGTTGGGGTTTTATTTTACGACCTTAAAGCACAGGAACTTAGACGGGGACTTTTTAGAGACGACATGATTCCAAAGGAACTTAAAAAAGAACTCACCCGAGGTCATGCCCTAAGCCCAGAAAAATTTTTAGAACTCATTGAATTAGGAAAAAGCCATTTGATTTCAAAATCCCAATCGATTGAGCAGGGCCAATTTAGTGCAACCCCGAATTCACAGGAGTGCTCTCGTTGTGAAGCTGTGACATTTTGTAGGCAAGGACTGGGCTATGTTTAACTTTACTGAGGAACAAAAGGTCGCGGCTTTAACTTTAGGAAAGCCTTTGGTAGTGACTGCAGCAGCCGGCTCCGGAAAAACTACCGTCCTAGTCGCAAGATATCTCGAATTACTAAAAACCGGCCTTCTCCCTCACCAAATCCTCACTGTGACTTTCACGACTGATGCTGCAGAACAACTTAGAGAACGAATTCTAAAAGCTATAACATCCGATCCGAGTTTAAGCGAGCTCTCACAAGCGATCCTTCAAAACCGTTTTATTGGAACTATTCATAGTTTCTGCTTTTACTTGCTCTCGGAATTTGGAAGCGTTTTAGAGCTGCCCCCCATCGAAGAGATCATTAGCGACTATCAATTTCAAGTACGATTGGAGTCGGGTTATCAAAATTGGCTGAACTCCTTATCTCCTAACAACCTTGAAGAAATTTTGAGTTGGATCCCACGGCATGAACTGCGCCCCCTATTTAAGGCTTTTTACGAACACAGGCACCACTTAGCCCCCTTTTTAACGACATCTCACGAGAGCTCCCCACTCAAAACCTGCTTCTTGAGTAGCTACCCTCAAATTCAAGAGCTTGAAAAAGAGATGTTCGGCCGAGGCCTCTTTAGGTTTGACGATCTGGAATTTCTAAGTCTTAAACTTCTCGAAAAACACCCTTCCGTTAGACGTAAACTTCAAAACCAGTTTCAAGCTCTTTTAATTGATGAATTTCAGGACACAAGCCAAGCTCAATGGAAACTTTTCCAGAACCTCATTGGCCAATCGCCTCAAAAACTTTTCGTAGTGGGGGATCCGAAGCAATCCATCTACTCATTTCGGCACGCTGATGTGAGCCTTTTTTTTGAAGTGGCAGCCCTAACACAAAATTGGGATGGACTTGTTACAGAGCTCAATACAAATTTTAGAACTCAAAGCACTTTGATTTCTGATATCAATCGAATTAGTGAGGGTCTTTTTCGCGGCAGCTCAATACCCTTTCAACCTATGATCAGTGGCAGGGATAGGGTTGGAGCCCCTTTGTCGGTTGTGTCTTACGACTCTCTAGACTTTGAGGACAAAAAAGATGCCGAGTTAAAGGCCGTTTTAAAAACCCTGAAAGAACGGATAGACTGTGGCTACTCACCTGGTGATATAGCTCTGCTTTTTAGAATGGGCGATAGAATTGACCTCTATGCTTCCCAACTTAGAGCTTGCGGATAGAAGTGACCTCTATGCTTCCCAACTTAGATCTTGCGGGTTTTTTGTGGATTGCACACAAACTCTCTCCCTCTTTTCTCATTACGATGTTTTGGATCTTATTCATTATCTAAAGGCTCTCAACAACCCTAAGGACACCTTTTCTCTTTTTGCTTTTCTCTTTTCTCCCTGGGTGGGACTTCCGCTCAATACGGCTGCAACACTTCGAGATGAAGAGTCTCACATTCCCTTAGAAGAGAGGCTCAAACAATCCTACGGGACCGATTTAGGCTGGTTTTATTCTCTTTCGAAACGAAGCTATTTGTCGATTCGCGACGCCCTTTTTGAACTGTGTACCCATTCGAATTATTTCCCCAAACAAGCAGAAGCATTTTACGAATGGCTCAAACCTCTTTGCGAAAAACACTACTCCGTCTCGGAAGCTCTTAAGGATATCGAGCGACCGATTTAGCCTGGTTTTTTTCTCTTTCGAAACGAAGCTATTTGTCGATTCGCGACGCCCTTTTTGAACTGTGTACCCATTCGAATTATTTCCCCAAACAAGCAGAAGCATTTTACGAATGGCTGAAACCCCTTTGCGAAAAACACTACTCCGTTTCGGAAGCTCTTAAGGATATCGAGCTTTGGAAGAGAGAGGGTATTTTATTTAAGGCTAAAACCAACGACTCCGAACGAGATTCCATCAAATTAATGACTGTTCACGCTTCAAAGGGGCTTGAATTTGAGCATGTTTTTTTGGTGGATAATTTACGGCGGCTACCAAATTTTTCTCCAACTCTGCTGATATCTCCCAATAACACGCCCGGAATGCGATATCAGGTAGGGCAAGAAAAGATTCAGTGTCCCAATTATGAAAAACTTAAGGCCCAAAAGGAACAGCTAGACACCGAGGAATCTCGAAGGATACTTTATGTGGCTCTAACCCGAGCCAAAAGTTCACTCACCCTTTTTCTTCCAAAAGATAAAAAGGGCACACCCAATGGAAGCTGGGCGCAGGTGCTAGATTCCTTTCAATAGAGGAAATAAAATGAAGCTCAACCTATTTTTTTTAGTCACCTTACTCATTTGTAACTCACTCTACTCTCGTGCTAGAGACTTAGGCATTCCCCTTCCCGGACAGCCCGGAAAACTTAATGCCCTAACCGATATCCAAGGGGTAGAAGTGGGTCATGTCACTTTAAACACGGGCGATGGACCCCTTATAGTTGGGAAAGGGCCAATCCGAACCGGTGTGACCGCTATTTTTCCAAAGGGTAAAATCAATGAACCCGTTCCAGCCGCTTGGTTTTCACTAAACGGAAACGGAGAACTCACAGGGACCGCCTGGATTGAAGAAAGTGGTTTTTTAGATGGCCCTATTGTTTTGACCAACACTTCAAGTGTCGGAATAGCACGAGATGCCGTGCAACTTTGGGCTTTAACTCATCTGACATCTCAGAAGACAGAAGATGATCCTGCCTCTCTGCCGGTTGTTGGGGAAACCTGGGATGGGAGACTCAATGACACTCGAGGGCAGCATGTTTCAAAGGATCATGTGTTTCAAGCTTTAAACAACGCTAAGGCTGGATCCGTGCCGGAGGGAAATGTCGGTGGCGGAACAGGGATGGTTTCATTTGGTTACAAGTCGGGAATTGGAACAAGTTCAAGAAAAATAAAGATCGGCAAGGATACTTTTGTATTGGGCGCATTGGTACAGTCGAACTTTGGACAACGAGAAGAACTTACCGTCGCTGGAATCAATATCGCTGGAAAATTTAAAGACCCCATACCGAAACTCAATCTTCAATCGAAGAAGGACGGTTCGATCATTGTAGTTATTGGAACCGATGCCCCGCTTCTAGCCCATCAATTAAAAAGGCTAACTAAAAGGGTACCCATGGGAATAGCCAAAGTTGGTGGGATTGCCCACGATTCTTCAGGCGATCTTTTCTTGGCCTTTTCGACTCAAGCCCCCTCACAGAAAAAAGGAAAATGGATTTTCGAAGCTCTTCCCAACGCTGAAATGAATGAGCTTTTTCCCTTTTCGACTCAAGCCCCCTCACAGAAAAAAGGGAAATGGATTTTCGAAGCTCTTCCCAACGCTGAAATGAATGAGCTTTTTCATGCTACGATCGAGGCGACTGAAGAAGCGATTCTTAATGCCCTAGTCGCTGCCGAAACCATGACTGGCATCAATGGCAATCGAATCGACGCTATTTCTCACCAGAAGCTTAAAGAACTCTTTAAATAGCTAAAGGTGAAAAAAGGTGTCCTATATATGGAATGCTCCGAAGCGCAAGGGTAAATTTCATACCTGCTCTCTTTAAGTGGGTTTTTTAAGAGGTTCAAACGGCCATGATACTTAAAAGGTGCCCATCGACTTTCCGGCCGGAAAGTCGATGGGCACCTTTTATACTTTAAAAATGGATAACTTTTTTTAACTTTCCAATGACTAACCTCTAAACATCTAAAATCTTTACTCTTTTATTACTCAAAGCTTAAACATCTAACTAAAATGAAGCGCAAGAATCTAAAACTCTTGGCTTTCCCGCATCTTTTGTCGTTCTTATTTACAGTTGTCTTGAGAGTTGTCGTGCGTAAAACTTATGGTCTTGTATTTGCAGCCTCTATTTTCCAAACCCTGTGCTCAAAATTAAACTATTTGGTTGAATCGAAGAGAAAGGAACTTTATATGGTTGGAGAATTTTCATTATTTCATTGGTTAGTGGTATTCGCTATCACATTGGTGGTTTTTGGACCTAACAAACTTCCTGAATTAGCAAAAGCTGCAGGGAAGGGAATTAGAGATTTCAAAAAAGCTCTTAATGAAGAAGAACCCACCCAACTCACCCACGGGCAGAATAATCTGGAAAAGCCCCAGTTGACTGTGGTCTCTTCAGAAGGGCCGACTCAAATCGCTTCAAATCAAAAATAAGAGATTAAAATGAAATCTTCAGGACAAATTAAATCCGAGGGGGATTCTTTTTCCCCCAATTCGTCCCTTTCGGGTTTATCAGACGTAAGATTTCACCTTGGTGAATTGCGAGGCAGAATTATTAAAATAGCCTACGCAATCATATTAGGTTTTATCGCAGCTTATTCATTCTCCGACCACATTATTAGCTTCATGGAGCGCCCTCTACTTCAAGTTTTGCCTCCGGGAGAGAACCATCTTTACTACATGGGACTCATGGAAAAATTCTTCATCTACATGAAGTGGTCCGCTTATGTAGGCACTTTTCTAGTGTCTCCTTATATTCTTTTTCAAGTATGGAGTTTTATCTCTCCGGGTCTTTATGAGAGGGAAAAGAAAATTATTCGTCCCTTTCTCTTTGCAGGCTTTGTTGCGTTTTTCATCGGGATGGCCTTTTCTTATACTTTTGTTCTACCTTACACTTTCAAATTCCTAGTTGATTTTGGAGCAAAAACTGAAAAGCCTATGATCAATCTGTCTCAGTATTTTTCCCTAGCTGCTCAGTTGGTTTTGACCACAGCAATCCTCTTTGAGTTACCGGTTGTCTTGGTACTTCTAGGAAGCTTAGGAATTCTGAAAGTTGAAACATTAACTAAATATAGAAAACATGCCCACGTCGGACTCTCAGTAGTTGCTGCTGTGATCACCCCAATGCCGGACGCCATCTCAATGATATTAGTTAAGCTTAGGAATTCTGAAAGTTGAGACATTAACTAAATATAGAAAACATGCCCACGTCGGACTCTCAGTAGTTGCTGCTGTGATCACCCCAATGCCGGACGCCATCTCAATGATATTAGTTCTCATCCCCCTATGCCTCCTCTACGAAGCAAGCATCCTCATCATCCGCTTCTTGAGAAAAGGTGTCAGTCTACCATTAAGCTTAAAAGGTAGCGGTCACGAAGAGCGACCTCAAGAATAAACAAAAAACTGTCTATGTCTTTTTCTCGCCGTAACTATCACATGGCTCACAGGGCCGTCTTTTTGGTAAGTAGGGGCGCAGTCGAGCAAATCCGAAATATCCGATTTTAAGCACAGGTTTGATCCAGTTTCTATCCAAAGCCCAAGCGCACTTCTGGTAAGAAGGAATTCGTCGCCAAATCTCAAAAAAGGCCTCAACCCCGGTTTTAATCTCTCCGTTCTCTTTTTGAACATGCATTTCTTGATTTACTTTTTCATGATCCAGCCCAAACTCGGCCGCTTTAAAATCCGGTGTACTGATATCGATATATTCAAACGGAACGGTAGTTTTCTTTTTTTTATAATGATCGATCTCTGTCGAACAAAGATAACAGGCTCCATCGTAGAAGATTTTAAAATTTGATTGATCGTTTGCCATAACCTATTCTCTCTAGCTTAATTTTTCTTTTACGCTATTAACTTTATCTTCCATCGTTTGCTCACGGTCAATTCGGGTTCCTAATTTGATCGTTGTCGTGATCCGAGGAACTCCTTGTTGATGTAAAACTTCATGACATTTTTTAATAGCGCCAAAAACTTGATCCCATTCTCCCTCTATATTGGTTCCATAGGCATGAAGTTTTGTTTTCAAACCCGCCGCTTTTAACACTTTTTGACATTCGGCAATTTCTCTAGAAACTGAAACGCTCACACCCAGTGGGACTATACATAGATCGACAATGGATTTCATAAAGCCACCTCTTTTTTTACCCACTCCTGAACTTTGGGGTAGATAGTCTGCGTATTTTTATCATCCAAAAAAGCTAACCTTAGCCTTCGAGCCAAAACATCCTCGGGCGTTCGTGCCCCCTCACACCTTACCGCATAGATCACCTCCGCTACCAGATAAGGGTGAGACTCCACAAGTTTTCCTGGAAACTCTTGAGTCAATTTTAGCACCTCAAAAGCCCGGTTTCCGTAAGCCTCCATTAAGTGGGCACAAACCGACTTTTCATATCCATATTTTTTTTCAATTTCATTTGCGATGGAACTTTTAAATTTTTCACCTCCGGCCAGAGGAATTTTATCGGTCATCGAAGGTCTCAACGGCTTAAGTTGTCCAACTCGAACTGCCTGTGAAACTGTATCTACTGCCATTTTACGGTAGGTTGTCCATTTGCCGCCCGTCACAGTAATCAAATTACTTTCACTCACATTTACAATATGGTCTCGAGAGAGTCTAGCGGTATCATGAGATTTCAACTTCGAAATCAATGGGCGAAGCCCACACCAACTCGACAAAACATCTTTTTTTTGAACTTCCATCGAAAAATACTGTTTGAGTTGGCGAAGGATATATTCGATGTCTTTAGAATTCACTTGCGGGTTATCTTCAATGGGAGCTGGGTTATCTGTCGTCCCAACCAACGTATGCCCTTGCCATGGCAGTAAAAACAGAACCCTTTTATCTTCGGTTTTAGGTATCAACAATCCCGTTTCAGGAGGCGAAAATTTTTTATCAAGAACAATGTGAATACCCGAACTAACCGTCAACATCGGCTCCACATTAGGATTATCCATCTTCCTAATAGAATCACAAAAAGGGCCACAGGCATTCACAACAACCTTAGCTTTAATTGGGAAACTCTCTTCGGTCTCTTTATCTCTGGCCTGCACACCAATAATTTTCCCATTGTGCTTCAATAAACTTTCAACCGCTACATAATTGGCTAGGGCTGCTCCTTGTTCAACAGCTGTCACCGCTAAACAAATGTTCATTCGAGCGTCATCAAATTGTCCATCATAATAAACGACCGCCCCTTTGAGACCTTCCTGCCGCAGCATTGGGAACTTCTGCAGAGCCTGTTGAGCACTCACATAGTGGCTATGGGTCAATCCTTTTCTCCCTGCCAACCAATCGTAAAGTTTAAGCCCCGCCATATAGTAAGGGGCCTCCATTGTACGATAAAGAGGGGTCACAAGAGCCAAAGATCGAGTTAAATGGGGTGCTAACTTTAAAAGGGTACTCCGTTCATGAAGAGCGTCTTTAACTAATTTATATTGAACCCGATCAATTTTTTTTACCGCTTGTTCTAAATACCTAACACCGCCGTGAAGAAGCTTTGTGCTTTTACTGGAGGTTCCGGAAGAATAGTCGTAGCGTTCTACCAGAGCGGTTTTTAGGCCTCGACTAGCAGCATCTAACGCCGTACCGGTGCCCGTGGCCCCTCCCCCGACAACTAAAATATCGAAGCTTTCGGACTTTAATCTTTGTATGTTTTTTGACCTATTCATACCCTTCGAAGTTTAGCATCGAATGGGTCATTTTTCCCGAGTTTAGTTAAATACTGTCCACTTCCAAATTAAAATCTAACAAACCGCCTTCGAATGACTTTAGGTTTAGCTCTCCAAATTTGGGGCAACATCGCGAATCTTATCCATCAGGGAGGCAAAGTGTTCTTTTGAAGTTAAGGGATTAATCACCGTTACTCTAAGATAATAGCGTCCACCAAGACGAGTCCCCGTAATGTAGCCTTCCCCATCTCTTAGTAACCGCTTTCGTATTTTAAATTGCAATTCGGAGAGTTTTTCCAAGTCGGTACCCATGCTGGTAGGTTTAAATTGGAAGCATAAAATATTGCACTCGGGGACATGGGCCGGTTCAAAATCTGGCGATGCTTTAAGAAGGTCATAAAACACTTTCGTACTTTCCATAGCTCTTTCAATCAAAGAGGCCAAAAATTCTTTCCCATAAAGGCTCCAAACACCCCAGAGGCCCAATGATAGAGCACCTTTGGTACATTCAAACGTTCTTAAACCTCCATCGAATTCCGCGAGTCCTTGTGGATCTTTGGGATCAAAAAGGTAAGGCGCATCTTGGGCGAAAGCCTCCCAGCTATGCTCAGCATTTTTATAAAGGAGATAAGTAGAGAGGGCTGGAACAAAGAGCATCTTATGGGCATCCCACGTTAGGCTGTCGGCTAGCTCAGCCCCTTTGAGTAAAGATTTGTATCGCTCCGAAAAGAGAAAGCTCGCCCCATGGGCTCCATCCACATGAAACCATAATTTAAACTCTTTAGCTAAAGCCGCTACTCCCTCAAGATCATCGAAAGAACCAGTAGGTGTCGTGCAGGCCGAACCCACAATTGCAAAAACATCGAACCCCTGTTCTTTAGACTTCAAGAGAAGCTTTCGAGCTTCGAACAGATCCATTTTACGTCGATCATCGATAGGAACTTTGATCAGTTGGGAAGTTCCAAGTCCTAAAATCCCACAGGCTCTAGCGATACAATAGTGGCTATCCTCACTAGTCATGATGGCCGGTTTTAATGCTGAAGAAGAAGCCATCCCCTCTCGCCACACTTTAGAATAGCGGATATTTCTAGCAGCAAGAAGTGCAGTTACATTAGCTAGAGTTCCTCCGTGAGTCCCAATTCCGGCAAACGTTCCAGCAGTCCACCCGACTAACTTTCCCAACTCTTGGATCACAGCCCTCTCAGCTGCAGTACCAAAGGGAGCCATTTCAAATACCGCAGCCCCTTGATTGGCCGCTGTTCCCAAAATATCAAACAGAGCCGAGACCGGAATTACCGGAGGAACCTGATGCCCCATGTATCGTGGATCATGTAATCGATGTCCCAAACTCAGCGCGAGTTCTGCTAACTCAGCGAAGGACCGAGAAGGATTATCCAAGGAACTTTGAGCAAGTTCGATTAGATGAGAGGGGTTTAACTCCGGCACCGACCTGCCTTTGGCTTGGTAACATTCCTGATAATATTTCTCTAGCACCTGAATCAGAACAGCGCCTATCTTTTTCACTTCAGTCGGTTGATACGGTTGAGGGATTGTGTCTTTCATAGGAGTCCTTGTTTTGAAGCAGGATTTTAATCGAATTGTGCCTAGAATGGAACGCGTTCTAAGGGGTCTATGAGTTCAAAAAACATTCACATCTCATCGATAAAAATTTGGGGATCAGTTAGATTGCTCAATCTCTTCTCGCCAAAGCACAGGATTACTGTGAGAGACTTTCCCTTTTGGGAAAAGGAAAATCTCAAAGAGATTGCTGCATCCTCTCTGACCCCCAAGTTTTTTGTTATAATGAAATTTTAATAGCTCCCATTAAGCGATACATTGCCGTGTCCATCGCTGAGTATTCTTCGAAAGAAGGATTGGCATACCCACCATTGCTCATCACAGGAAGTCGGTTAAATAAGGGCACGATATAACTCCCTCGAACTCCAAGTGACACTTGCTGGCTTAACGCAATTTCTGCCCCTGCCAGTATTTGTCCTGCTCCGATGGTGCGATCGTACGTTGAAAAAGAATTCATTCCGTAAGTCATATTCTGATAAGTGACGCCTAAAATCCCTCCTCCGAGAAAAGTATTCACGACTCCTCGGGTTAGGTAAAACTTAGCCGATCCGCCATAAGTATACTGAGTGAAGTTATGGCCGTAATTGGAGTAACTGATGTAATATCTTCCCTGAGCTGCTTCGACCTCTAAAGACAACAAAGGTATAATGGAGAGCTCCAAAGCGGCCCCTAGCGTATAGTTGTTTCGAATATGCCTATTCCAAGCTCCCTGATAAACCGTTCCCCCAACCATCGGGATCAAAGAGATCCCTACCGGCGAAGATTGTCCCGTTTTGATTTCAGCGCCACTGTGATGTGGGGAGGTTTGCTTAGCTTGGATTTCGGCCGGCCCCTTTGCGGAATCTACCCGTTGAACATGATCCACCGGGCTTGAAACCTGTCCAAAAGTAATGTTGTTTTGAATTCTCATTTCAGAGGCACTTTTGTCTTCGTCATCTCTAGAAGACCCATCGCTATCAACCTCGGATGTGCTCACTTGCACTTTCGTAGGCATGACATTTTTTGAGTTTTCCGTGCCAGATTCGTTGGGCCCGGCAGCAAACACCGTTGCAGCTTTAATTACAAGACTTAAGGCAAATACTAGAATCAGTAAAAACTTCTTCATTATTTCCCCCTAAAAAGGAATTTTACTCTCTCTTGCTCTACAATCTTAAAATGCGGTAGAGGACTCTTAAGCAGCTTGCATACCAATCGGCATAAAACCCTATAACCTATTGTATCGATGAGTCTATTGGTCTGGTGACAAAAATGGCTAAATCTTAAACAGTTGTCGAACTTTTAGACAGTTTTCTCAAGAGACTCGTATTGCTCAAAAACTTCGAGAGGTTAAGAAAGTGTCTAACTTTTTGACAGATGTCTAAGAGTTAGACACTCCCCATTTTCTAATTAAATTCCTCTCTCTTAACCGAGGTCCCACTAGGACAATATTTGAATTTGCTGTATATTGCGCTCCCAATGGATTCACCAAAAGAAAAACGCTCAAAACGCTTGGCCTTTGAAAAACCGAAGCTAAAACTAGAAACAACAACCCTTTGGGAATACCCTTCACAGCACTATGGAAATTCCCAACAAGGGGATAAAGACTATGTTGGAGCCACTCCTTCTTATGTGATCTGGAATCTTCTCGAAAGGTACACTCGAGACAATGATATCGTTCTTGATCCCTTTTGTGGAAGCGGAACGACTCTTGATGTTTGCAAAGACCTCAACCGCCAAGGCTTAGGCTTTGATATTGCCCCATACCGAGAAGATATTCTCAAAGGGGATGCCAGAAAACTTCCAGTTAAAGGCAACTCTGTCGACTTTATTTTCATGGATCCGCCGTACTCTAACCACATTAAGTACTCTGGAGATCCCCAGTGTATCGGAGAACTAGATGCGCGCACCCCGCTCTACTACGAAGCCATGGATAAGGTTTTTGCAGAAACGTTCCG
>VGSE01000056.1 GCA_016875135.1 Deltaproteobacteria bacterium | reverse complement strand
TTTCGTTTGGGTCCTCTTCGTTTTGATCTCTTAGCTCGGTAAAACTTGGGTGACGAAAAAGTGCATTTTCATCGAAATCAACTTTTGCATCGAGAGCTAGGACGTTTCCTTCTTTTGTTACAGTGAGAGGGTTGATTTCTGCCAAGCTGCAATCCGATTCGATAAAGAGTCGAATGAGCTTCTTTAAAATATCGGTGAACGCTTTGGCTTGAGGAGCGGCAAAACCCATTTTCATGGCTAAATTTCTACATTGAAAATCTCGAAGTCCCGCAATCGGGTTTACCCACTCTTTAAAAATCTTTTCAGGTGTTGTGGCAGCTACATGTTCAATGTCCATTCCACCCGCAGGACTTGCCATGATCACTAACTGAGATGTTGTTCGATCTAGAGTAACGGCAACATAATATTCAGCGGCAATGTTACAGCCATCTTCAACCAGAAGTCTTTTGACGGTTTTTCCTTCGGGACCTGTTTGATGAGTGACTAGAGTCATTCCCAAGATCGATTGAGCGTAGGTTTTTACCTCATCCATCGTCTTAGCAACTTTGACTCCGCCACCTTTGCCTCTTCCTCCAGCATGAATTTGAGCTTTGACGACCCAAGGGCCAGTGTTCGAGAGAGACTTGGCCACTGTTAAGGCCTCATCCACTGTGAAAGCAGGTTTCCCATTGGGGACCGCAATTTGATATTTGCGAAAGAGTTCTTTCGCCTGATATTCGTGAATTTTCATTCCTATTTTCCTTCCAGAACTTGAATAAGGCCCCGAACCGCATCAGCCGATTTATTAAGTAGAGTTTTTTCGGTATCGTTAAGTTGAAGCTCAACAACTTGTTCCATTCCGTTTGTTCCTAATTTCGCTAGAACCCCTACGAAAAGACCTTTGATGCCATATTCTCCTTCAAGTTCTACGGCACAAGGAAGAACACGTTTCTTATCTCTCACGATAGCTTCTACCATTTGAACCACTGAAGCAGAGGGTGCGTAATAGGCAGATCCGGCTTTTAAGTAGTTTACGATTTCAATTCCACCGTTTTTAGTTCTTTCAACGATTTGGTCGATTTTTTCTTTGGAAAGAAAGGTTTCCAATGGAACTCCGCTGATTGAACAGAAGCGAGTCATCGGTACCATCGTGTCTCCGTGTCCTCCGTAAACAAATCCATGCACATCTTCCACGCTGACATTGGCCGCCTCAGCAATAAATGTTTTGAATCGGGCTGAATCTAAAACTCCAGCCATTCCGATGACTCGATTTCTTGGGAAGCCGCTGACTTTTTTAGCTACATAGGCCATCGCATCCAGGGGATTTGAAACGACAAGAAGGGTGGATTTTGGAGAATACTTAACAACCTTCTCTGTGACATCTCCTACGATTTTAGCATTGGTTTTTAAAAGATCGTCGCGACTCATTCCGGGTTTTCGAGGAAGCCCTGCCGTGATGACGACAACATCCGAATTTTCGGTGACCGCATAATCATTTGAGCCAATGATTCGACAGTCAAAGCCTTCTACCGGACCTGATTGAAGTAGATCCAGAGCTTTCCCCTGTGGGATACCTTCCATAATGTCAACGAGTACGACATCGCCTAGCTCTTTGCTAGCGCACCAATGAGCCGCAGTAGCTCCAACATTTCCCGCGCCTACGATAGTAATTTTAGGTCGTTTCATGAGTTGCCTCTTTCTGATTAGAGATTTGAAATTATTGCATTTGCAAATTCAGAGCACTTGACCTCTTTGGCGTCTTTGATCAGACGAGCAAAATCATAGGTCACCACTTTGCTTTGAATGGTTTTTTCCATAGCTTTAATGATGGCATCAGCAGCTTCCTGCCAATGCAGGTATTCGAACATCATGACACCGCTTAGGATCACCGAGCCGGGATTAACTTTGTCTTGCCCTGCGTATTTAGGAGCCGTTCCGTGTGTCGCTTCAAATACGGCATGTTTGTCACCGATGTTGGCCCCGGGGCCGATGCCTAACCCACCGACTTGAGCTGCAAGAGCATCACTTAAGTAATCCCCATTTAGGTTGGTCGTAGCGATGACGGAATATTCTTCAGGGCGCAATAACACTTGTTGGAACATACTGTCGGCAATACGGTCCTTGATCATAATTTTTCCAGCGGGAACTTTGCCGCCGTGTTGATCCCAAACTTCGGCTTCGCTAATTGTCTCTTTGCTAAATTCTTCTTTGGCGACGGCATAACCCCAATCTTTAAAGGCACCTTCGGTAAACTTCATGATGTTGCCCTTATGAACCAAGGTAACACTAGGTTTGTTATGTCGGATGGCGTATTGGATAGCCATTCTAACCAGACGAGAGGACCCTTCCGGACTGATGGGTTTAATACCGATTCCGGAACTAGAACGAATTTTTGCCTTCATTTCACCTGTCAGAAAATCTATAACTTTTTTAGCTTCAGGAGAGCCGCTTTTCCATTCGATACCGGCATAAACGTCTTCAATATTTTCTCTGAAAATCACCATGTCGATTTTTTGGGGTTCTTTGACCGGACTAGGAACTCCCGTGAAGTATCGCACCGGGCGCACACAGGAATAAAGATCTAACATTTGTCTAAGAGAAACGTTCAAGGATCTGATTCCCCCTCCCACTGGAGTGGTTAAGGGCCCTTTGATGGCAACGTGATGTTCTTTAATAGTGGCTAACGTCTCTTCGGGCAGCCAGTTTTGAGTTAATTTAAAAGATTTTTCTCCAGCTAAGACCTCTTTCCAGACGATCCCTTTTTTTCCAGCATAAACTTTTTTAACAGCTGCATCAAAAACCCGTTGAGAGGCTGCCCAGATATCCGGACCGGTACCATCCCCTTCAATAAAAGGGATAATGGGAAAGTTTGGAACCTGGATTTGGTTGTTATTTGAAAAGCTAATTTTTTCGCCGGTCGACATAGAGAACTCCTACAAATAAAGACATTTAATTACGGGCAGAGCTTAGTAATCTTGGGTAGTTAAGTCAACGAAACCCCTTTTGAAAATTCTAGAAAAATGATTGAATTTTCAGTTCTGGTTAGGAAAACTAACTGAATGAATCGAGCTACTTTTTTGAATAGGAAATGTTCCCCATGTTCTTCGCAAACCCTTGCACTCTCTAATTCGGTTGTAACTCAATATCTCAGCGAATTAGCGGGCTGGGCTAAAAAAGACCTAACTATCGAGAAAGAATACGTTTTTAAGAACTTTAAAAACGCGATATCCTTTGTCAATCAAGTGGCTCAATTGGCAGAACAAGAGGATCACCATCCCGATATTGGGATTTATTATAACAAAGTTATTTTAACTTTGTGGACACACACCGTTAAGGGGTTAACTGAAAATGATTTCATTTTGGCAGCTAAAATCGACGCGATTCAGTAAGTGGGCTATTAGTTTAGCATTAATCTCTCTCCCTGCTTTGGGGCGATTGGCGGATGAGCAAAATAATGTCGAGATTTATCAAAAATGTAATCCGGCCGTTGTGAATATCACTGCGGTGACTCTCACTCGGGATTTCTTTTTTGATATTGTCCCCCAGAAAGGGGTCGGCAGTGGAGCTGTCATCAGCCCTGAGGGTTATATAGTGACCAATGATCATGTGGTGGGGAATGCGCAAAATGTAGAAGTGACATTGTCGGACAAGACCCAATTTCCAGCTAAAGTTGTGGGAACTGATCCCGACTCCGATCTTGCGGTATTAAAAATCGACCCTAAAGGAAAAAAACTGACGGCTTTAGAATTTGCGGCTTCCGATATTTTAGCTGTAGGGCAGAAGGTTTTGGCGATCGGTAATCCCTTCGGCTTGGGGGGCTCCTTAACGGTCGGTGTTATTTCTTCTCTGGGAAGAGATATTCGAACGCAGACCGATCGACTGATTAAAGATATTATTCAGACGGATGCTGCCATTAATCCCGGCAATTCCGGCGGACCATTGATGGATAGCAGTGGAAGATTAATCGGAATCAATGCTCAAATCGTTTCGCGAAGTGGAGGGAGTGAAGGAATTGGCTTTGCCATTAACGTAAAAACGGTTCGAATGATTACCGATCAGCTCATTAAGTTGGGTAGAGTCCTTAGGCCCGAGTTAGGGATTGATGGTGTAGGTTTGAGCCCTACCCTTTTTAATAGCTTGGGGATTCCTACACCTCGGGGAGTAATGCTGACCGAAGTTTATGCCCAAAGTTCTGCTAAATCGGCGGGTCTAAAACCGGCGAACCGAGAGTTGGTTTACGGATTTAGGCGAATCCCTATAGGCGGGGATGTCGTCTATCAAATCGACGAGACTCCCATCTCATCGATGAGAGATATTTTTGATTATCTTGCAGAGAAAAAGGTCAACGACTCAGTACTGGTTTACTTCGTAAGGGGGAAATCTAAACAAAGTGTTCGAGTTAAGTTGAAAGCTTCGCCTCAGGCACCGGCTCCAAGCCAAGAGATGTGATTACTTACTTTTTGAGCGGGAAAGTTTAACCGTTTCAAAATTCATAGCTAAATTTGCATCAAACACAGCTCGTTTCAGCATTTTCTTAAAATCGGGGAGTAGGGCATAATCGATAGGAGGTAAAAGCTTAATCTGGGTTTCTTCTAAGAATTGGGGAAGCTCAGCTCCTACCCAACGAATTTCGGTGGAAGGATGATTTAACTTGAGTTTGGAAATAAACTCAGCCATCCCTTTTTCTTTAGAAAGATCTTCGAAACACAAAACGACTGACCAGGTCGCATCTTTTGAAAGAGAAGTTTTAAGGAAAGTTTTTACATCCTCAATAACTTCAGCCGCCCAGGCTGGGTGTTCTTCCACTGCGGCTTTAGTTAACTGGCGTTGTACTTGGTTATGAGTCAAAATGAGAATTTTATTATGAATCTTGGCTAACGGAATTCGGGCTCTGGCAGTACCTGTCTTAAGAAACACAGGTTCGGAATTTTGACTATTCTGCTCTCCCAAGGTCATAGCGACTACGCCCGTTTCGCAATCGATGACAAGATTGCGAACCATCCGTTTTCCCAGTTCAGTCACCGAAATTGCGATACCCAAATTATCCGCCCACTCTTTGAGGATATCAAATATGTGAAAGGCTCCTGTCGAGAGACCGAAGAGTTTAAGTGTTATTTGGTTTGTGTGAATTTTAAGTTTGGATTTAATTTTGAGATGAAGTAGTTCCAGTTCACTTAAAAGTTCTTTAAGAGAAAGATCTGATTGGTAAAGAACTAGTCCCACAGCAGGTAAACCTTTGAGACAAAATACAACTGCTAATTCTTTATCGACGGTTAACTGAAGTTGATGGGGTGCTTGAAAAAGATAAGCCCCTGAATAAGTAACAGGAACGGTGATGGTATTTTGATTTTTAATGGGTGTCATTGATCCTTTTGGAGGGTATTAAAAAATTGTACCACTCTCCAAGAAATGACACGCACCATAAAACCACTTTTAATTGTTAACCTTAAAGAACCCTATTATTGAGCTCGTAGTAGCGAGAGTGCTAAAGCCGGGGTCTGATTGGCTTGGGTTAACACGGCCACTCCGGCCTGTCTTAAGATCGAATCTCTAGTTAACGCCGTTGTTTCCTTAGCCATGTCGGCATCCCGAATTCTTGATTTCGCCGCCATTAAGTTTTCGGTAAAAATTTGCTGAGCGGAAATTGTAGTTTGCAGGCGGCTTTGAGAAGCACCCACTCGCGCTCTGACTTCATTGACCTTTGTTAAAGCTTCATCGATCTTATCCAATCCATCTCTAGCATCATCCCGGTCAATGACGTTAAAGCCGGAGACTCCTAAAGCGGCTGTTTTTAAATTGGTGTCTCCGGGATTAAACCGAATGCGGTCAACATCGTCTTCATTGTTTGAGCCCACCTGGAATTCGATATTAATAGCTTCTCCTGAGAGGAGTTGCTGGCCATTAAACTTGGTGGAGCAAGCTAGACGATCGATCTCTTGTTTTAGTTGTTGAACCTCATTGTCTAGCATCGCTCGCTCTCGATCTCCAATCGAGTCTGAAGCGGACTGGATAGCTAGTTCCCGCATTCTAACGAGCATATTATTAATCTCAGTAGTACCACCCTCGTAGACTTGGATGAGAGAAATTCCATCTTGTGCATTGCGGGTTGCGGCTCCTATGCTTCGGATAGTGGCCTCTAAGCCGTCAGAGATGGCAAGTCCCGCGGGGTCATCGGAGGCTTGAATAATTCTCGAACCACTTGCTAAGCGTTGCACAGTTCCCTTGAAGCGCCGATCTGTAATCTCCAAGTTACGTTGTGCAGCTAAAGAGACTTCATTAGTGTTAATTTGCAATCCCATTGGACTATCCTCCAATCAACTTCTAAACACCCCCTTCCTTGAGGTTAGCTTTTCTTATTTATTTGAGAAGCATTCTGCCAATCCGTCTGGCTTAACTGAATTAGCTATTCTAGAGCGGTATTGCTTAAAATAACTGGTTCAGCTACTGAACCATTCGACGCGAGTTAAGATTAGTTTAGTAAAAATAATCGACTATTTGCGTTAGCCGGATTGTGATTCGGGGCATTGTAAAAGAGGGTGGACAAACAAAATTATTAACACTTATAGTAAGATACACCAACGGCAATAGGTCTATGAGGACCAGATTGATGCGTTGCTCATTTCAGGCAAAAATTTTTTGCAGAATGAGTAAATCTTCTTGTGATTAGTATTCTTGATGAAATGCGTTAGTCTGGTTCCTCTTCCTTGAGTTAGATGGTAGGAATTCGACTCTCAATTAGACATCGGTAAAGGTGACTAAAAAGTTAAGAAAAAAATGAGAGTTAATCATATTGGGGGCCCCCATCGTGAAGAAAGGTACAAAATCTCTAACCGTCTTGGTCACTGCGGGGCCGACTCGAGCTTATTTAGACAAAGTCAGGTACCTCTCTAATTACTCCTCCGGACAGCTAGGATATGAGATTTGTCGATTCCTAGAAAAAAAAATCGGCAAGGTCATAGCAGTTGTGGGCCCCTGTGAAGCCCCTTTTCACCAACTTAAAAAAACAAAAGTAATTAAGATTCAGACAGTAGGAGAAATGCATAAAGCGGTCATGGAGATTTGTCGCAAAGAGAGGCCCCGGTTTGCAGTGTTATCTGCTGCCGTTTTGGATTTCGAGCCTAAAAAAGCAAGGTTTGGAAAGGTTTCCTCAAAACAAAACTGGAAAGTTGAGTTAGTCCCCACCGTAAAGATTATTGACGAAATCAGTCGTCGATTTCCGAAAATCAAGAAAATAGCTTTTAAGCTCGAGTGGAAGCCGGTGAGTGAGGAGAAGGTTAAAAAATTTGCGCTCGATAACATGAAAGTTAAATCGGCTGACGCCCTTTGTTTAAACTTTCTATCTGAAATTAAATCTGACTCACATCCGGCGATTTTTTTCACTAGGGATGGGAGAATGAAACGATTGAAATCAAAAAGAGAGATCGCAGCGGAGATTGGAGGGTTTATTTTGGAATGCTTTGTCGTTCACCACAAAGAGGCCTCGACCCATTCTCCCTCTCTGATTCCTTCTAAAATTTCTACTTGATCAGCGGTGCGCATACCGAGTTTAACTGGTTTCTTAGTACCAGAGGTTCCATTTGTAGCTACCGATCTATCTTGGGGTGAAGAGGGAGTGACCCACGCCATGTCTCCGGAAACTTGGACAGCATTCCAAGGAAGGGTAAGAGCTGTTTTTGAGGGGCCATCTTTAAAAATCACTCTCGCAGTGAGTCCGGCAGGTATCGGCTCCCCGTCTTTTTTAAAATCAAGCATAACTTTAAAAAGTTGGGTTTTGGGATCGGCCATGGAATTTATTTCAGTTACGAACCCCTCAAAAAAATGCGATGTTCCTTCGAGTTGAATTTGAGCCTTCTGCCCCTTTTTGATTTTTACAACTTGAGTGTCTAAGGCCTGAATCACAGCAGAAAACCGAAACGGCTCATCAATTTTAGCAAGTACTGCATCATAGTCGGCCGAAAGGCTTCCCATAAACTGCCTTGGGTCTATAATAAGAGCCGAGACAATTCCCGATATGGGGGAAAAATAGTTAGATTCTCTAATTTTTTTATCGATTTGTTCTATCAGTTCTTTGAGCGATTTTACGGATTCATCCACAGATATAATGTTCTTTCTCATGTCTAAAAGATTGAGTTGAAAGTTTTCTGCCTGCACACGAGGAATAATATCTTTTGCAGCTAGGGCATTTAGATTTCGTTGCCTTTTTTTTAGGTTTTCAAAATCTAATTGAACTTGTTTTTGATCTTGAAGAACCGATTGATACCTTTCATTTAAATATTCTTTTTCCTGTGTAAAATATTCGGTGTCCGAAGTCGCAATAAGTTCTCCCGCTTGCACTCTTTGGCCTAATTTTACTTTGATACTGGTGAGGATAGAATTAAATCCGATTTTGATTGTTTCACTCCTCTTCGGGTTGATTGTGGCAGAAAGTAAAAGAAGTGGCTGGATGTTTTTTTTCCGAGCTTTCACTAAAACCGCAACACCCCATAGGCTTTCAGAAAAGGTTAGTGCGCAAAACGCAAAGATAAAAATAAATGTTCTCATAGTCTTTTCTTAATTCAGGCGGCTTTAGCCTGAGTTTGTTTTGGTAAAAGCTCCCCTTTTATTCTGAGACAAGTTTCTATTTGAGTTTGAAATGTTAAATCATGGTGAGTGAATAATCCTAATGTCGCAATTATCTGCGAAGTGACCAGCTCATTTTTCTCTGACACAAGGTTTTTCATTAGGATTTCTGCTCCATCGTAAAGTAAGATTTTTCCAACTACCCAGGCGGCAGAAGCCCTCATTAAGTTGTTTTTGTCCTCAAGCATTTGGAAGAGAGTCTCTTTAGATTTCTCAAGGTCAAAGAGGGAATACCCAACTACCGCATTAGCTCTCGCTCGGTTGTTGGGATCTTGAAGACCCTGCTTGAAGCAATTTCGCGATTCCAAGCTAATTTTTTCGCCAAGAAACCGTAAAGCATCTAATGAGTTCGCTCTAACCCTGGGATCGGTATCAGAGTAGGCCTTAACCAAAACCCCTTCAAAGGTTAAATCGTTCCATTCCCCTAACTGACTTACAACCGTAGCCCTGACCCTTTCATCCGAGTCTATACTTAGAGCAGCAAAAACATTTTTATCCTCGATAAGCCATGTTTTTAAATGCTTTCTTAACTGAGTGCAGGCGACAAAGCGGACCCACCCGTTTTCATCCTGGACCCCTTTCCACCAATGGGGAATTGCAAATTCGTGGTTACATTGCTCAAGTTGCCGAAGTGTTTCTGCTCTTACGATAGCTTCAGGCGAGTCAAGAAGTCTAACAATTAGGTTTTTTATCCTGGGATTCTCTTTTTTTACTAGGGCCTTCGCAGCTTCCATGAAACTTAGGGTATTGTTTTTTTGAGAGATTAAATACTCCATTGCTGCAACGGAAGCTTCTTCGTTTTTTGGGGTGAAAGCAGCGATCCGCCAAAGTTTGGTGGTGAGCTCAGTTTCGACTGAGTTTGACTCCAACTCTATCCCTTTAGCGAGAGTGGGTCTTGCTACAAGTTCGTCTCGAACAATCAGCCCATCGACTATGTAGATGATTCTTTTTCCGTAGTTTCCGTGTTCGGCCGAATGGGTGACTTGAACCACTGTTTGGCCTTCCCGATTCAAATCCTGCAGGATACCCATGATGTCATTACCCGTTTTTTTGTCTAGGGCTCCCGTTGGTTCGTCGGCAAATATTAGTTTCGGGTCTGTGACTAAGGCTCTAGCGATTGCTACTCTTTGCTTTTGTCCTCCGGAAAGTTGATTTGGAAAAGTTTTAGCTTTATGAGCAAGTCCCATTTGCTCTAGCTTTTGCAAGGCCCTTTTTCTTCTTTCGGAGGGGCTAACTCGAGCATAGATTAAGGGTAAACTGACATTTTCGAGAACCGTTACTCCATCAAGAAGATTGAAATCCTGAAAGACGAAACCTATCAGTGAGTTTCTTAAATCGGCAAGTTCCGTAGTTTTTAGATCGGTCACAACTCGACCGGCGATTTTATAGGTTCCAGATGAGGGAGAAGCAAGACAACCGAGAATCGAAGATAAGGTAGACTTACCGGAACCACTCGGGCCCATGATCGATACGAACTCGCCTTTAGCGATAGTTACGGTTATCCCTTTTAAACCCTGAAATTGTTTGCCATCGACAATATAATTTTTGGTAATGTCAATGAGGTCTATCATTGAAAATCCACCCCTTCAGGAAGTTCTCCAAGTGCTGCTCTTAGAGAAGTCCACAGTTTTTGAAGCTCAACTCTGGAAGTAATTTCTGTGATTCGAGCTGTGGCTAATTCAAATTGGAAGTCAATTACGTTTCTCACATTGGATTCGCCTGATTTGAATCTTAAAAATTCAGCAGCAATTTTCCGCTCTGCAAGTACTCTAGTTAAATTGCTAATTTTAAGCTTGGCTTTTGAAATTTCTATGTTGTCTAGAAGTGCGCTGAGATCTCTCCAGATTTGATTATTAATATTCAATAGCGCCATTTCGGCTTTTCTAAGGTTCAGTATAGATTGTCGATGGCCAAATTTGTCCGAGTCCTCGAAAAATTGGTACAAGAATGAGAAGCCCACTCCATAAGACATCTCTCCAAAGCGAGTCAGATTACTGACAGCGTTTGAGATATTATCCGAGTTAGCGCCATAACCCGAGGTAGCTTTTAGATCTAGCTGTGGCATTCGCTGGGAAAGTGCATTGTCCTTGCTGATGTGAGCTTTTCTGAGCGCGATATTTGCATTTAGAAAGTCTGGTCTTTTCTTTTTCGCCAAAATGATAGCTTGGTCGAGTGTAAGTTTGGGGATCTTAGGTTCGACATAGAGTTCTTTGGGCTCAGGAAATACATCCTGAGTTTCGGAGACGTTCATAGCAAGTTGGTTTCTTAAAGCGGCTTTTGCGGTATTGAGAGAAGAACGACTAACGAATAGGTCGACTTCTGCCTGAGCGACTTGCAATTCGACTTGTGTTCGGGAGAGTTGGTCAGAATCACCAAGTCTTATCATCTCATTGACATTTTCAAGTAGAGCTTTCGACGCTTGGACGGTTCTCTCTTGTACTTTACAGCGCATCTCTTGGAGAAGAATATCGTAAAAAGAATTTTCTGCTGTAGTGAGGTTGTTAATCATGGTTGATTTCAAACTAAGTTCTGCAGAGGTGCGGTCAAGATCAGCAGATTCTCGAGAAAGCCCATTTGAAAAGAAAATGGAACCTCTTAACAAAGAGAATGTTACCGATCCTTCTGCACCTGCTGATGCGGTCTGTGAATTTAGGTTATCAAAAACCCCGTCATAGTTTCGGGTCAGGCTCAGCTTTGGAAGAGAGAGTTGGTAACTTAAACCGATGTCAGTTGTTGCTCCGATAGCTAGTCCTAAATTAAGTGTCCTTGCCGAGCTTAAAATAGATGAAACACTTTTGTTTTGATTCCAATCCCCGGTTAACGTTGTTCTTGGAACGAACATTTGGATGTAAACTAGATCTCGACTTTGATTTGCAATATCTAGATCAATTCGGGATTGCTTTAGGTCTAAATTTCTTTCTAAGATTGCAGAATACAGGTCTCTTCGCGTTACAGTTTTAACATTTTTTTCGTATAAGGTTTCTAAATCAACGGGTTTGATGAGTTCTTGAAAACGATTAGGCTTCACTCCTGCTAAAACAGGCGTTGCCCAAAAAAGAATTATCACTTTTCGCAAAAAGCTGCTTTTGAGAAAACTGTAATGCACAAAAGTCACCCTTTTATTCGGAAATGACAACTTTGTCTAATTCGGTAATGCCTGAAAGTATTTCGGCTTCAGTGTCCGTTTTAATCCCTAGAGTTATCGGAATGCTTTTTCTGGAACCAAGGGTGCCACGTTCGACAACTAAAATATTTTTCCCCTCCAGATACTTTACAGCCGAGAGAGGAACTACCAAGGCGTTATCCTTTCGCGTATAAACTAAAGAAGCTTCTCCGGCAAAGCCCTCTTTTAATTCAAATCCTTGAACTTGAAACGAAATTCCCATGTTATAGGTTTTTATTTTCGCATTGAAATCAACCGGGTTTCTTGCAATTTCAAAAATTCGTCCTTTAATTGGTGTTTCAGGGGCCGTATCCAAAATGACTAAGGACTCCTTTCCAACTTCTACTAAGGATAAGTTGGTTTCCTCTACTTGTACCCAGAGGGCAAAGGACTTCGGATCGATAATAGTGGCTAACATCTGCCCCGGAGTTACTTCATTACTTCCCAGGGCTGGTTCCCAAAGGCCTTGTACTACACCTTCTTGCGGAGCAACAAAGTTTGCGGCTTTAAGTTCTGTCTCGATTAAATTGATTTCTCGAAGCACTTTTTGCATTTCAAGCTCTTTTGTTTTTATTTCGTTTTCCATGATTTTATGATCTCGTTGAGCTTCCTCGAGTTCTTTAAGGGCAAGAACTCCATTTTCGACGAGTATGGTTTTTCGATTTAAGTTTTTTGTAGCCTGTTTGAATTTTACTTTAGTGGTCTCAAAATCTATATTTTGTTTGGTGAGGTTTTCTTTGAGTTCTCGTTTTTTCTTTTGAGCTTCGCTGGTATCTATTTCAATAAGCAACTGCCCTTTTTTTACTGGGGCATAGTTGTTAGTGTGGACCTTTCCTAAAGTGAGTTTTTTATCGGCTCGAATTTCCAACCTACTCGCAGAGCGCACGATGCCTCGCCAAGTGAGTTTTCCCTCAATAGTACCCCGTCTAACTGGGATGACAGAAGGCTTGGCTTCTTCAGTGGCGAGAAGCGGATGTAGAGAGGGTGTCATGAAGCTAAAGAGTAAGAGCAGGGCAATGAAAATATTGGATTTCATAGTTTAAGTCCTTAAGGCCTCGTAGGGGTCCATTTGAGATGCTCTTAAAGCCGGCAGAAGACCAAACCCAACTCCTACTAGGGTCGAAAAGCACAGCGCCATACTAATTGTGAGTGGCGAAATGTGAGCTTTCCACTGTCCCATTAGAGCTGCCACTTGTTGTCCGAACAGAACGCCAAATATCACTCCCAAAATTCCTCCGATGACACAGAGGATGACTGCTTCAAGTAGAAACTGGATCAAAATGTGGCTGTTTCTCGCTCCTACGGCTTTTCGAAGACCAATTTCTTTACTGCGTTGGGCAACACTTAAGAGCATAATATTCATGATCCCAACTCCCCCGGTAATTAGACTTAAAACTGCCAAGGCCAAACCGACTAAGTTTTGTTTTTCCCAAAGGTCTTTACTTCGTTCAATCGCTTCTCTGGCATCTGATATTTGAATACCCGAAGTGAATTGACTTTTAAGTAAGTGATTAATCTCTTGGCGTGCAAGGGGAGCTAAGTCCTCGTTTTTTAAAATCACTGAAATACTTGAGTTTGGATTTTCTTCAGAGCGGTTAAGTTTAAAGGCGGTCTTGGGGGGCACAAAGATAGCCCGATCCACGGTATCGGCTTGAGTTCCCCCTTTTTCTGCTAATACCCCTATGACTTGAATGAGAAAGGCCGATTGGTCCTTATAAAGATGAATAAATTTTCCTACTGCCGATTCATCGCCAAACAAGGATTGCTTAATATTGGCACCAAGAATCGCCACTAGGGCCATATTTCTGTTCTCATAAGTGTCGTAGATGCGGCCTGATTTTCTGGCTAAGTTGAACTCATCAAAATAGCCGCTTTCTGCTGAAACAGTTTTTGTAGCTACCAATTTAGCCCCATAGCGAAGCTCTATGTTTTCACCAAAAGTTAATAATGAGGCCGACTTTAGGGTTGTTGAGTATCTTTTCAAAAAATCGATGTGTTGTGTTTGAAGTCCTCTTGAAGAATCATCTACCGACACTGTGATGATGTTAGTGCCTAATTTTTTCATTTCTTCTTTGATGTATTGTGCGGCACCTTCACTACTGCTCATAGTAGCGATGACGGCACCTGTACCGAACACCATGCCCAGCATAGTCAGGACTGCACGTAACTTGTTGGTTTTCAAATTGGCTAAAGCCAATTGAAAAAAGGCGATGGGTGAAATCATAATTAATTGAAGAGTTAATAAGGGAGTTTTAGGAGGCTACAGTCTTGTCTTAATGATAGCACTAAATACAAAGAAACGATGAAGCGATGCATTCCTCTGTTGATGTGGAGCGTCTTTGAATTTTAACCCATTGAAAAATAAATAGCCCCCTAGATATAAGATCTAGAGGGCTTTACAAGAGTGTTATGGTTTATCTATAACAAGCCTTTATATCATCTCTGTAAGTTCCCCTCGCAGTTCTTAAGCACTTGATTTTTACTTCCCTTGCCTTGATTCTGTCTGCTGTACAAGTTCCAACCGTGGCTGGCGTATTATTAAAAGCTGTTCTACAAGCTTTGGTAGCCGACAACTTCTTGTCGTGAGCAGCTTTTAAACACACTTTGAGATTCGCCTTCTGTTCTGCCTTTGCCTTTTTTAAGGCCTCCTCGTTACATTTTTCAAAACAACCGGACTCTTGACCGTCACACGTTGCATTTGCAACGTCATCACCTGCTTCACACGTTTTTGGGGTGCTAGCGCAAATTTCGGTGCAAGACAATAAAGGAAGCAACACTTCCGGTGCTGCATCATCTTCAGTTCTGCCGACACTGCCAAATCCTAAGACTAAGCAACACACTAGAATTGAATATAATTTGTTTTTCATGGGATACCTCCATATTGGTCTATAGATTAATGTGAAGGTCTAGGTTTGATAGAGAAACTAACCAACAAGATTGGTCGGTAACCGCTACAAACGTACTGCTTCTATCGGTACTTTACCCCATAAAAATGAAGGAAAAATGTTTTTGAATTAACTCTCTTGTGAAGTTTTCTTCACAGTTTCTTAACATTTGAGATTTTATGGGTTTTTTGTAAATAGAAAATTGATTTTAGTGCGTCAACTCCGAAGGAGAAACACTCTGGCCCACCGAAGTCTCGTAACTTGCTAATTTATTGTAAAGAGTCTTAACGGTAATACCTAAAGCATCTGCTGCTTTGGTTTTGTTTCCTTTGAAGTGATTTAACACTTTCATGATGTGTCTTTTTTCGACTTGGGACAAAAGTAAGGTTGTGGAATCGTCAAAGTTATCGGCTTCGG
>VGSE01000055.1 GCA_016875135.1 Deltaproteobacteria bacterium | reverse complement strand
CTCTCTACCCACGAAAAAACATCGGCCGCAACATAGCGAAACTTTTTTTTGTCCAGGCTGTGAAATTGTTCAGAAAACTTTAATGCCCCTTTTGAAATATCTACATTCTTGCCATCGACGAAAAGCCAAGAGGGGGCGCTGTCATTGCCATTGTATAAAGCAACTCTGATTTGGAACTTCGCGCCGCTGGTTTCGATCCAAGAAAGATAGAGCCTTGAATTAGACACGGTTAATTGTGGCTGCTGGGCCGCGTTTGAAGTGTTTTTATTCATTCTTATTGATGCCAGTAACCGCATTGCCATCGACAAAGGACCAAATTGGGGAACTGTCGTTCCACTGCTGGGAGTGATAGTGGAAATAGTGGGAGCGGCGTTGCCTCCTCCTCCGCTTCCCGAACCACTGCCCGCACCGCTGCTCCCACCGGTACCTGAGTCTCCTGCGCCATTTCCTCCGCCGGTTCCCCCATTCAGTACGCCGTCCAAAGAAGCTTTCACGCAAGTAATCTCAAAAAAATGAGGAGCGAAAATACAATAAAATTTAGTTGTTTTTGGGGGGGCACCTGAAAGCAAATTATACCAGTGAACGAGAGCGATACCTAGGTGCGTCTAGCATAAACAGAGACGCAATGGATTGAGCTACGTTGCCAGACTTCTTTGTGACACAATATTTCCTGGTGTATAATAAAATGTCGGTTCCCACACATCCGTATTGTCAATGGAAGCTATCAACTCCAATACATTGCCTTTGAGAACGAACGAACCACGCCATCATAGGCTCATTTCCGATCGTTCCTTGAGCGCTTGGACCGGTAGTATTTGCCGTTTCGTCGAGTCAGTGGCGTTAACCCCACTTGTTTACATTAGGGGACGACAAACACACCTTCGGGGATTGAATTGGGATTTGAAAGATTATCTTGTTCTGGGTTTTCTTGGACTAGGGACGTGGCTTGTAGTCATGCTCATAAACGATCTGAGTGACGTCAAGTGCGATGAGATGAACCCTCACAAGGTTTTTCATAGATGGATTTTAAAGAAGTTTTCGACCAGAACATGGTGGTTTGTCGTAACTGCAGTTTCGATTCTAATGACCGTCTGCACCCTCATTTGGGTAGACATTGAAACTTGTGTGGTGATGCTTCTCATCATTCTCTTGGGGTTCTTGTATTCACGAGGAGCTCGGTTTAAAGAAAATGCCCCGTGGGACTCGGTGGTCGGTGGCGCAAGCCATGCCATCCCGTATGCGCTGGGACAATGGCATGCGATCGGAAGAGTTTACTGGGGATGGACTGTTTGGTGGGCCATCCGATTTTTTGCGTTGCACGTTTTAACAACGTTGGTAGATTACGAGGCAGACAAGCGGAGCAATGTAAATTCCTTTGCCGTCCGTTATGGCGCCGCCACAGCCGCGATGACGGTAGCAGGAGTCATCTTGTTCGACCTATGGTTTTTTACTTCGCACGCGTGGGGACTCATTTGGCTTCGACAAGTCTGTTACTTGGGAATCTTCGCCTGTCTTGGAAATATAGTTTGGAAGAGTATTGAGATGAACCGTCTTGAATGTTCCGAAAGCCGGCGAATCACGATCTACAAGCACATCCATCTCTCCGCACTCATAAGCTGTTGTTTGATTGTTGGCGCTGTCCTCAGTTGTTTCGGGCCGATGGCATTAATTAACGTAAAATAAAATTACGTTCCTACTTGGCCCTCAACTGCACTTTCGAGAAAAGTGTCCATTTCTTCTTCCGTCATGGAAGAGATCTGTGTGTGAAACTTTTTTAATGTCGCGCGCTCCTCAGTGCTCAAGTTAAAACCCCGCTTCTCAATCGTCTTATCCAGATCCTGCAATGCGTCGGCTCGGAACTGTGGATCACTGACTGCAAGTTCTGCTAAATGAAGCAATTGCTCTTCAAATTTAAGATTGTTTATGTCTTGCATGTCGTCACCCCTTTTTTAAGAACAGCTGTTTTTTCTATAGGCCTCATTACAGTATTCTCGTCCTTATCCCCCTTACGAGACAAGTGGAAAATTGCATCTGACAAAAGGTCGTGGCACGCTTGAGCGTCTAGGGCATGAGATATAGCATCCTGCGCTTTGGCAATAAGGAGTTGGGCGCAAAAGGCCGCATAACGTATTCCGCCGGAACGGATGATAACTCTTTTTAGCTCCGGAACTATCGATGATTGGTTACTTGCTTCCCTAAGCATTTCAATAAGCTTTTGTTTTTCCTCCGAATTCGCTGTCTTAAGTGCATAGCTCACCGGAAGGGTTTGTTTTCCATTTTTAAGATCATTTCCCAATTCGCCACGCATTATATCGCTGATATCGCTTTGAATTTGCCCAGCAGTTGATAAGTATCGACCGAAAGTGCCACATTTTTCAGCGACAGAATCGGACGCCCCAGCCCAGAGAGCGGCTATCGTGGCGTAGAGTTCCCCCTGAATGCCGCCCTTTTGGAGACTGACTTGCAGGCTTTGTAAGGGAGACCAAAGAATATCGGGCCGAGAAGATAGATCTGAAAATTGTCCCATCGAAATTCGGCAAACTGCTTCGGAAAATAGCAGACGAATTTTATTCGCATGGGGTGAACTTCCCAAATCTTCAAGTGCCATGTGAGTCATCGGGCTAAGTAAAGTCATCCCTGTAAGACTCACTTGCGGAGAGGAAAAAGGAAGCAAAGCATTGGGAATTTCTTCGTCAAAAACATTGTCAACGATGTCGATTCCCAGAAAAAAAAGAGTCGCGGCTCTACTCAGTGGCAGGGCATCTGTCATTTCTCGTTTTAAGCTTCCATAAATACCGAGACTCAATGTTATTGGCCAAAAAACGGGCGCATTTTTGGCGGTCGTTCGACCAAGTTGAAGCGCCAAATCGATGAGGGGATTTGTTTTTGAAATATTTTTTTGTTCCCACCAGAGGTCAATGGAATCAAAAACAGTTTCTGACCATGAGAAATCCAAAACGAGCCTTTCGCTTAACTTCCTTGCACTGTGGATAATATACTATTTTTTTACCGGATCATTGTACATAGGTTTCAATCTTCCTTTGGCGCTAAGCGGTATTGTCGGCCGTTATTTTGCGGCACAATGTCAAGTTCCCGAGGTCTGTCCCCACTCAATCAGTTAAGTTTAGAGCCTAAGAATACCGAAAAGTAATGGTGCTAGAGCACCTTTATATTTTGCTTTATTTCACCCCCAAGTGGAGATTCATCGCTTTACTGTTCGGGGGACTTGTTGCTTACTTCCTCATCGCAGGCGCTTGTTATGTTTGGCTCAATCGATTTAAAAAACGATCGTGGTCTCACCTAAAATTTTCAATTGAAGCGTGGTCTAGATCCCAAATAAAATTTGAACTTAAAGCTTCCACAGTTTCTCCGGAACAAGTTTATAATTTGAAAGTTTGACTTCATAACGCATAGAGTTGCACAAAGAGAGCCAATGGACAAAGACCTCCAGAGAAGATGTCTTGTGCCTAAATTTGCCCCCTTGAAGCCCCATGGGAAGCTTGTTCCTGAAATAATCACCAGGTTGGTGGCAGAATGACCCCGACTCTTGCTAACCGTTATTACCTTCATTTTTCGAGTGGGCTCTTAAAGAGGCTGGTCCGATATGTTTTTTCCTAAAGCCCAAAGACTTATAGAGAACTACGCTTGTCAGATTTGATAAATTTTTCTAAAAATTTAAACTCAATCGGTAAAAACTAATAACTTCAAATAATCTCCTTGTGGAAAGCCCACCGGATGGTCATCTTCGGGGGGTAAGGACTTCATTTTTCGAAGTGAAGTCGAAAAACTCTTTTTCGCCACTTCATTAAATTGCTGACGAGTAATTCTTGAAGTGCAACAGCAGACAATCATCATCCCTTTGGGCTTCAAATGAGGCAAAACTCTTTTATAGACTCTTGAATAGGCTTTAAGAGCTACCGAAATCTGTTTGGTTTCACTGGCCATGGAAGGCGGATCCACAATAATGACGTCAAACTTTTCCTGGGGAGGCAAGCTCTCTACCCACGAAAAAACATCGGCCGCAACATAGCGAAACTTTTTTTTGTCCAGGCTGTGAAATTGTTCAGAAAACTTTAACGCCCCTTTTGAAATATCTACATTCCAGATTTCTTGTGCTCCTGCAACTTCAGCCGCTAGCCCCAAAGTCCCCGTATAAGAAAAGAGATTTAAGACTCGTTTACCTTTTAAATTTTGTAACGAAAGAAACTTTCTTAAGCCTCTAAGATCCAAAAATGCACCACTCTTTTGTCCTTCACCGACATCTACTGCAATTTTTAACTTTCCCTCTCGAATCGATTCTGGCTTAGGCTGTTTTCCATAAAGCAGTCGGCTCACGATCTCCTTTTTTCGTCTTGAAGGAGCTTTCCATACCACCGACTCAAGTTGAAGCTCTTTTCTTAGAACCCACGCCAAGTACCTTCCTATCGGATCGACCGAAGGAGTATAGGTCTGAAGAACTCCGATTTTTCCATAAACATCAAAGACAACTCCAGGTATACCATCATTTTCCCCGTGTAAGGCTCGATACCCTTCAGTAAATTTTTTAATGTTTTCTCTTCGGCTAAGAATTTTTTTCAACTTACTCTTAAACCATTCCGCGCTAGGCGGAGTCTTTCCGGCTTTAAGTAAGCGAATAGCAATCAGAGCGTCTTTTTCAAAAAGACCGTAACCAAAGACTTCATTAGAGGCATTAACTAAAGCTAAGCAATCTCCAGTCTTAAAAATATTGGCAGCACTACTTAAATGGCTTTTAAAAACCCAGGGATGACCCTGTTGGATTACTTTCTCAACCTCTTTTTTAACTTGATATCTTCTAGATTTCATTAAATAGCGACATCCCAATCATGCAGCCTCTGATCATCAAGATAGTTTTGAACGTTAGAGAGATCCAACCCGTCAAAGACGGCTGTTAAACTAAAAAAACTTAACAACCCTTCCCAATTCTTTAACCATGCAGGAATAAAGTAAGGGGGTTGGATAATGCCATGGGTTCTAAGCCAAGCTATCGTGCTCACATCTTCTAAAGCCATTCGACCACAGACTAAACTTTCGACCAAAATTCGGTTCTGGTTTTTTACCGCAAGCTTAAGAAAGTTATAAACACCTAGAAGACCGGACAAGTACACCACATCTTTGGTAAAGGCCCCACCTCCGGTTAGTTTAGCACCTCGAAAAATTCTTTGCGTGTTAAAAAAAGCCTCCAATGGAGTGTCCGTCCGATCTTTGTACCATCGATAAACATCAAGAAAAGAGGCTCCACTCTCAGCTAAGCTCACTGCCTCAACCCGATGACAGAGCGAAAGGAAACGGTTTTGAGACATCGTATGGGCGTAGACTTCATAAAAAACAGCGAGCCCTTCTTGTGTCAGGGTGGTTCTAGGGCCCCCTGCCGATACAAAATCACAATAAGGTTGTCGATTTCCATTATGAGCCGTCAAACAGTGTGATTCCACTTCATGATTCCAAAGCGCTTCCAATTCAAGTTCCGAAAAACGGGCGTCTTTTCTTAATTTAACTTTATTCATGCCCGCCACAACCTTGGAAGTGATTGTATCGGTTAGTTCTACTTTCAAAGGAATATTGGGACTTCTAAGCTTTATCTTTTCCTCAAGAGAAGCGGCAAATTCAACTGCGCTTTTTTTAACAAAGTTTTCGCCAATATCGTTTAAGGAGCAAACAGAAATTCTTTGAGTGAGCGCTTTTGCCAGCTCCAAATTGGTCGTCTCTCCTTTAAATATTTTTGTACCGGAACTTCCATACATTTGAGTGGAGATATCAAAAAAACGATCGGTTTCAATAGCCGTTAAAAGGGACATTCCTTGCTGATAAGACTCCAACGTCCTACGCAACCAAGCCAATAGAGGATGCTCCCCTTGGAGTTTGGGCTCTAGAGCTTTTAATTGCTCCAAAAGAGATTTAATCTCTGCCTTGTCCACAAAATAGACAGGCTTTGGAAGCACCGACTCTTTTTTGCTAAAAAACTCGGTAACAACCTCGGGGCTCCACGACAACGCCGCTAAAATTTTACTCTTTTTAGCACACCCCTTAAAAACTTCATTGGCCTCTTTTAAAGTAAGCACTAACTTCGATTGAGAGAAGTTTTTAGTCATGCCCTATTATCACCTAAGGGGCCAATTTCTTAAAGTTCTAAAGCGATCTCTTTAACGCTTGGTCTAAATCGGCTTTCAAGTCATCCAAAGCCTCAATTCCCACAGAAAGCCGAATTAAGGTATCGGTGATTCCAAGACTCTTTCTCATCTCAGCCGGAATAGACGCATGAGTCATTATTGCCGGATGATCTACTAAAGACTCTACTCCACCTAAACTTTCAGCCAAAGCAAAGAGTCTAACCGACTCAAGAAACTTTCTGGCATTCTCTAAATTACCTTTGATAAAAAAGGTAATCATCCCACCATAACCCTTCATTTGTCTTTTTGCTACTGCGTGTTGTGGGTGAGATTCCAATCCAGGATAAAGAACCCTTTCCACTAAAGGATGATTCTCTAAAAACTTGGCAAGCTCAAAAGCGTTTTCTCCATGGCGTTGCATTCTCAACGCCAAAGTTTTGATCCCCCGCAAAACCAAAAAAGCATCAAAAGGCCCAGGAACGCCACCGATGGAATTTTGAACATGATGAAGCTTATCTAAAAGGCCTTTGTCGTTTGTGATCAGAGCGCCCCCGACAACATCGCTGTGGCCGTTGATATATTTCGTCGTCGAGTGCAATACGACATCGGCTCCAAGGTCTAAGGGGCTTTGAAAGTAGGGGCTAGCAAAAGTATTATCAACAACCACAATAGGTTTTTGAGGGAGTCTTTTGGCAGCTTGAACTACTTTTTCGATATCAATGATTTTTAAAAGGGGGTTGGTAGGAGTCTCAATCCAAACCATTTTAGTTTTAGGGGTCACAAAATCTTGAAGCGAGCGCTGGGTTAGGTCAGCGAAAGTCGTTTCCACCCCATGTCGGGCCCAGATCGTTCTAAACAGTCGACTCGTCCCACCATAAACGTCGTCAACCGAAACCACATGGTCTCCAACTTCTAACAAGTGCGTCAGCACATCGGTTCCCGTACAACCGCTCGAAAGTGCTAAAGCATGCTTTCCTCCTTCTAACGCGGCCAAAGAGGTCTCAAGTGCCGTCCTAGTGGGATTATGAGTTCTTGAATAGTCATATCCCTGATGTTTACCAGGGGAGACTTGAACATAGGTGCTTGTTGCAAAGATGGGCGTCATAATAGCGCCAGTAGAAGGATCTGGTTTAACCCCGGCGTGAACTGCTATCGTTTCAAAATGATCTTTTGTCTCTTTCATAATCTATTCTCCTTAAGTCTTTTATCGCCGAACAATTCTTCCAGGGAACGATGGCTTGCTATTACCAATAAATCGAGCCCTTAGCCGACTAATTTCAGCAATTCTCTTTTGGGCGACTCTATCTGCACACTGATATTCAGGAAGACCTTCCATCTGAGAGTGTTGAAGGATAGTTTTCATGACATAGTAGATGTTTCTCATCATTCGATTAGCCCGTCTTTCGTCATAACCTTCAAACTCAATTGACACGTTCATGAGTCCCCCGGCATTAATGGCATAATCAGGGGCATAGGTAATTTTTCTTCTAAAGAGTTCATCCCCGCACTCAGGAGTCGCTAACTGATTATTGGCACTCCCTGCTACGATTTTGCATCTTAGTTTAGAAATAGTCTTTTCATTGATGATGGCTCCAAGAGCTGAAGGACAAAAAATATCGGCATCCACTTCATAGATATCCTCGGTTCCCACAACAGTGACATTAGGACGATCGCTTAGAACTTTGGTTCGAGAGTGGTCTATGTCACAAATAAAAACGTGCATTCCCTCTTTCAAAAAGAGTTCAACTAGATGCTGTCCAACATGACCTGCTCCTTGGACTGCTACTTTCAATCCCGCTAGATTCGTTTTTTGAAGTTTGGACTCTACGCAAGCTCGAATCCCTTCTAAAACTCCTTTGGCAGTCCACGGTGAAGGATCTCCGGACCCTCCATGAGTCTCGGCCACACCGACAACATTCGATGTTTCCATGAAAATATACTCCATATCATTGACATCAGTGCCGACATCTTCGGCCGTAATGTAGCGACCATTTAAAGATTCCACAAAGGATCCATAGGAGCGAAATAGGGCTTCCGATTTGTCTTGTTTGGGATCTGCAATAATAACTGCTTTGCCTCCCCCTAGATTTAATCCGGCCACAGCCGCTTTGTACGTCATCCCCTTCGACAACCGTAAAACATCTTCCAAGGCCTGATCCACAGTCTCGTAATTCCACATTCGACAACCGCCCAAAGCAGGTCCCAATTGGGTATTATGGATGGCAATCAAACACTTTAAGCCGGTGGCCTTATCATTACAAAAAACGACCTCTTCATGCTCTCCGGCAAATATCGTCTCTAATTTGGTCATTGGAAGTGCCTCCTTTTTGGGACTTTAGACCCATTGGCAAAACGGTAATCTAACAATTGAAAAGGGGCCCTTCAACTGACTTTCTTAGGTCTAAATAGGGGCTGTGTTAAATTCCCCACAAGAAAAGATTTTGTCATCCTTCCCCTTTTTCCCTAAGATGACCTCTATGGAAAAAAAATCTCTTTTTAACGCTCAAGATAGAGCGGGCAAAACTCTCGAATCCCCAGGAGCCTACCCTTTCACCCGTGGGATTCACCCCACGATGTATACTAAAAAGGTCTGGACCATGCGCCAGTACGCAGGATTTGGAGACGCCAGAAGCTCAAATGAACGATACCAATATTTACTCTCCCAAGGGATCACTGGACTAAGTATAGCTTTCGATCTTCCAACTCAAATGGGGTACGACTCAGATCACCCGCTAGCGCAAGGAGAAGTAGGCCGAGTCGGAGTTGCCATTAGCTCTTTGGAAGATATGGAGATTGTTCTTAATCAAATCCCATTAGATCAAGTTTCAACCTCCATGACCATTAATTCCACAGCGGCTATTTTGCTCTGTCTTTATATCGCCGTAGCTGACAAAAATGGAGTCCCACGCAGCAAACTACGAGGGACTATTCAAAATGACGTCTTAAAAGAATATATCGCTCGAGGCACCTATATTTTCCCACCGTCTCCAAGTTTAAAAATAACGACCGACCTTTTTGAGTTCTGTAAAAATGAGGTTTCTGAATGGAATACGATTTCCATCAGTGGCTATCACATTCGTGAAGCGGGAAGTACGGCCGTTCAGGAGGTCGCTTTTACGTTATCAGACGGCCTGACCTATGTTCAAGCTGCTCTGGATCGCGGTTTAAAAATCGATGACTTTGCTCCAAGACTGTCTTTCTTCTTTAATGTTCATAACGACTTTTTGGAGGAGATCGCTAAATTTAGAGCAGCTCGAAGACTGTGGGCAAAATTAATCCAAGAAAGATATGAACCTAAAGATAAGAAATCTCTTCTTCTTAGATTCCACGCTCAAACCGCAGGAAGCACTTTGATTCCGGTTCAAGTCGATACCAACGTCATCAGAGTGACCTTACAATGTTTAGCTGCAGCCCTTGGGGGGGCGCAGTCGATCCATACCAATTCTCGAGATGAGGCATTAGGACTTCCTACCGAAGAGGCTGCACTTTTAGCGCTAAGAACTCAACAAGTCATTGCTTTTGAATCAGCAATGCCCTCGGTTGTAGATCCTCTGGGCGGCAGTTACGCTATTGAAGAGATGACCGATAAAATTGAAGCCGAAGCAAAGAAACTCATTGAGACCATCGAAACAAAAGGTGGAGTTGTCAAATGCATTGAGGAGGGTTGGCAACAAGGACTCATTCAAGAGGCGGCTTATAATTACCAGATGGATATAGAAAACAAAAAAAGAATTGTTGTTGGTTTAAACTCGTTTCAACAAAAAGAAAAACATCCCGCTAAAATTCTAGCCATTGATCCTAAAATTGAAAAAGAACAAGTGGAGCGTCTTAAAGCCTTTAGAGCTCGCCGAGACTCAAATAAGCACCAGCAGGTTCAAGCGGAATTACTCAAAGTAGCTTCAGAGGGCGGCAATGTAGTTCCCGTAATTTTAAAAGCTATTCATGGCCATAGCACTCTAGGGGAAATCACCTCGACTCTAGAAAAAGTTTTTGGGCGCTACAAAGGGTGAAAGGTGCCTATCGACTTCTCGGCCGTAAAAGTACCGTTAAAAACTATTAAAAACCTTTGGAAAACCTTTTTTTAAAATTCCCAGAGCTGCCCCCCCAACAACGAGACTTACCACTAAAAGATCCAAAAAAGCTGAAAACCTGGTCACTTGGTAGATTTCAAGCTTTTTGATAGCGAAAGCCAAAAGAGCAAGCAGAGCCACCACAAAACCCCATCTCAAGAAAAAATGATACGTTTGAGAAAAATCATAGTTCGGAGCCACTTGCTGGATATGCTTCTGTAACAACCAGCTGAGTAAAGCGCAGTAGCACGTAATCCCTATCGTTCCCGCAGCGGCTAGCCCTAAATAACTATATTTATGAGCCAGCCAGTGGTAACAGGGGATCATTAAGAGACTTAGAACGCTTCCTAAAACTGAAGGGAGCCAAGTCCGTTGAGCTGCGTAAAAACCTCTAGAAAGAAGAATTTGAGAGGACCAAAAGAAAATACCTAAACCCAAAATTTCTAAAACTTTCGCTGTTTCTTGCAAATCAAAAGGAGTTAGTTTCCCTCCACCATAGATGAAATGGGTGAGAGGGACCGAATGAGAGATCACAATGACCGCCGCCACTGGCCCCAAAGCCCAAAGCTTTGAAATTTCACCTAACAAAGTCTCGACATACTGACTGAAGTTCTTTTCAGACCATAATCGACTTAAATAAGGAAAACTGGCCATTCCGGCTGCTTGTCCAAGGACTGCGACGGGAATTCTCATTTCGGTTCTCGCATAAGAAAGATAACTGACCGCTTTTTGCTGAAGAAAACTGCCGAAATACTTTGATATCCATTCGTCTGTCACAACTAGAGAAAAACTTAACATTATGGGGAGCGTCACCCATAAATATTTTTTAAACCTCGCTTTGATGTCTGAAGAGAAATCAAGACTGGGCAGACAAGAGTAGCCCAATTTTTTTAATCCCCACCATTGTAAAACTCCATGCCCTAAAAAGCTTCCCACTAAAACTCCAACACTAAACCCCATCACACCTAAAGTTTGAAAAAATAAGAGCCCGCACACAATAATTCCAAAGTTATAAACAATGGGAGATAAGGCTGAAAAAAGAAATTTGCCATGAGTCTGCTGAACACTCATGGCTAAGCCCCCCCAATAAAAGAAGATCTGAGCGGGTAAAATAATTCTAAGTAACTGGGCTAAAAGTCTTTTTTGCTCGATTGAGTAGCCGGGGGCTACTAAATTTCCTAGGTCCATCGCAAACACTTCACCGACACTAACCAAAACAATTAAAATAAAACACATCACCGTTGAGATGGTACGAAAAACCTTTTCGCCTAATCTTCTATCTTCATGGTTTAAACACTCAGCCAAAATAGGAATAAGCGAAATACTCAACGCTCCTGCTGCCATCAAATAATTTAAAAAATCGGGAACGACGAATGAAGACAAATAAACATCGGTTGTTGCTGTGGCTCCAAGAGTTTGAGCAAAAACCCACTCGCGAACAAAACCAATGACCCTCGATAAAATAACACTCAACACCATGATTCCACTAGCGCGTCGAATGTTTTTTCTTGCCTCTTGCGTCACATTTTACCCCCAAAAAATCGGCCTTTTAACCTCAATCCCCGATATAACTTTTACTTTTTAAAAAAGGACGTTAGCTAACTCTTCGCTCCAAATGTAAATCTAGGTATAATAATAGTAATCCTTCAGATGTGACTCTTCTAGCGAGTTCTTCGAAATTTCAGCGAACTGAAAATCTAAGTCAAACATTATGACAAACAAACGTACTTCCCATCGAAATTTCGTTCATCTCTTTATTCAACCTAGTGAAGGCTCACCCCTTTCGCTTCGATTGGATCTACGAAAGACCTCATGGCTTATTGGGACTCTCGGTTTTTTTGTTCTCACCCTATTTTGGGGAACTCTTTTCTTTTTCCGAGAACTTGAAACAAACCGAAAACTTCAAGCTGAAATCTTAGAAGCTGAACTTAAACTCAAACTCACGCAACCCAATGAATCACAGACACTACAGCCGATGCGGCAATTAGGCTACTCAATTAAAATCGAAGCAGATTCGCCGTCACAAAAATCCAGTGACATCGGCTCGAATATTCCCCAAAACACTCCCAAAGACTCGTGGATGTCATTAACTACGACTACAGTAGCCGCCCGATTGGGAAGTCTAAGTTCCGAGTGCCAGACAGATAATTGTTCGGTAAAACTTGAATTACTCCCATCAAAAAATGGGATTTCTCAAGGAGAACTTCTCATCGTTCTTGAAACAGAAGTTCCACGAATTGGAGGCCGCACAGTCAGCGCTCAGCAGAGGAAACAATATAGTTTCTATCCAGGATATTTTTCCAAAGAGGAATTTAATTCCTCCGAGCTCTCCACTTATGAAAAACGCCCTTTCAAGTTTTCAAAAGCCTTAACTGCCTCTGTTAACTTCAAAGTGACTAAGTTGCTGAGACCTTTAGCTTTGAATGTCTATCTCTTTGATTCCAACAAAAACCTTATTCATCACGAACGCAAAGCTATCGACCTGGAAGAAAATTATGCTGACTGAAATCCCCTCTTTTACCGTCATTGCCGAAGGAAGTCGCTCTCAAGGGCCGATTTCATTCTGCTCACAGTGCATTATATTAGGAATTATTGAAGGGGATATTTATCAACAATCTCAAGAGTCCTTAGCTATTGGTAAAACCGGATGGGTCAGAGGAAATATCTCCTCTCAGGGCCCTATTCTAGTGAGTGGTCGCGTCGAAGGGAACTTATTCTGTCTCGACAAAATCACAGTGAGTCAAACTGCACACATTACCGGTGTCGTCATTTGTCCGAAGCTCGAAATAAAACCCGGCGCTATCATTGATTCCGATATTTTAATGCACTGGGCCCCCCCAAAAAAGTCTATTAACCCCATAGCCGCATAACCCCAACCTCTTTGTACTATCCCTCTAAGAGTTAGCTTATGATTTTATTCAAATTTACCGATAGTTAGTTGACATGCCTTCATCCCAAGAAAAGTCAGCCCGCCTCGTTATCATTGAAGGAAAAGATAACAGAGATAAAGGTAAAGTTATTCCGTTAAAGAAGAACTATATCATCATCGGCCGGGGCCAGGCCGACATCGTCTTAAATGATCTTCAAGTTTCTAGAGCTCACGTCTCTCTCGAATTCAACGAGCGCACAGGAGATTTAGTCTTTACTGATCTAGGAAGTACGAATGGAGTTTTAGTTAATGGCGAACTAAGAAAAAGTGGCATTTTAAAAGACAGAGACCGATTCAAAGTTGGAAACACTGTTTTTGATTGTCAACTTGCCTTCGAGCAACAAACCGAAATTGGGACGGGGGCTTATTTAAGAAGTGGATCTCTAGACGCTAAGTCAATATCCGAATCTTTACCTGGCCCCTCTCAATTTGCAGTTGAAGGTGCCATTAAAAAGAGCCAACCCTCTTCGCAAGCTATCTCAGAAACTAAAGCTAAAGCTTCACAATCCAGGTTGCAGGAAAAAACCAAAATCACTCAGTCCAATCCGGAAAAGCGAGTTGGGTTTTATCATAAAATCCCAAAAAGTGTTCGGTTCGGGGCTATTTCGTTAGTTTTGATCTTAGTAGTAATGAGTCAACTTCCTTCGGGCCCCAAAAGAAATATATCCAATCGTGGTTTGGAAAATTACGTAACAGAAGTTGGGAAATTAATTAATGAAAAAAAATTGGATCAAGCTAAAACTTTAGCCCTTGAATCGGCTAAAGCCTTTCCTGCCAATTCAGTTCCGTTAGTCTTATTGGGCAATGTCTATTTTGAGCAAAGAAAAATTGATCTTGCCGTTGAAACCTACCAAAAATCATTGAGTTTGAAACCCCTGCAGTTAGTCACTTACACACGACTCATCCGCTTAAATTTTATTTTGAATAAAAGGGATGAAGCCAAAAAATTGATTAATGAATATCTTCCGCTTCTCGAATCCGGTGAACCCAATAAAAAGCTTTACTTGCAAACTGGAGAGCTTTTTCTCGATTATCCGGAATTGGAAAAAGATAAGGAATCGGGTTTGCAAAGAGCGAGAAAATATCAAACCCAGTACAATCCAGAGGACCCTATTGGATATAAACTAGAATCTAACCTTATTTCATTGACTGAAAAATCACCCGAAAGTATCAAACGAAGCGAAGATCTTCTCATCAAAGGACTTGAACTAGATCCGAAGGATGAGTGGATCTATGACCGGTTGTTCTACCTCAAACTTTCTCAAAACAACTCCACAGCGGCCATCAACAATCTTGAGATCTGGATCAAGATGCAACCCAAATCGAGCAAACCCCTTTTGCTCTATTCCTATCTTAAGTTTAATGAAAAAAATTACCTCGGAGCGGTTCCTTATTTACAAAAAATAATGAATCTTCATTCCCAAAATCAAAACCATCCCCATTATGCTGAGGCTTTAAATTTGATGGGACAAATCAGTATTCAACAGAATCAATTAGCGGAAGCCGAAAACTTCTTTAGACAATCGTGTCAAGCAGGATACCAACCCAGCTGTGTTCACCCTATCATTACTGGGGTTAGACCCGAACCTAACAACCGTGAAACAACAAATGCTCCCAATCTTGAATCTAGGGAGCCCAACAGTTCTTCAAACAAACAAGACAAGCCCCCAAAAAAGAAGTAAGCTTATAAGCTTAAACTTTTCGCTTTGGGGAGCCCCTATGAAATCGGTCTTTAGTTTTTTCTTTTTTGTTACCTTTTGTATCTTAGGTTACGCAAATCCAAATAAATCGAATATTCTCTCAAGTTATTGGGTGAGCCCTTCTCGAGATCAAGTGATGCGAGAAATAGCGCGAAAATTCGAAGTCACTCGGAAGCTTAATGGAGGCTATGAAGTTATAGTTCCTTTGAACCAAACCCAAGATCTATTTTCATTGGTTCCCGAAGCTCAGCTGATTGAATTTGATATTTCTAGTTCGATTAGAAACAAAACCCGACAAGAGCTTCAGGGCTATCATGATTTCAATA
>VGSE01000054.1 GCA_016875135.1 Deltaproteobacteria bacterium | reverse complement strand
AAGTTGGTACTCATTTTTTTTAGTGCTCATGATTTTTTGTTATACACGAGCTTATCGTAAAAGACCACTCCGTGCTGAGAAGGGTTATTTGACATTCTTAATGAGCTCTTCGTAGTTTCTCGCAGTACTGGGCTCGGCAAGTTTTGAAGCATCGACTCCAAAGTCGTTATAGCCTTGGGCAGGGCGTTGATTGATTTCCATAACGCTTCGAGTGCCGGGTTCTATTTTATATTTAGTCGGATCTTCTTTACTGTTAAAAACGGAAGGCGCCTCTTGCGCAACCTCCTCATAAGCGGCTTTGGCATCTTCTAATTGCTTGTTATAGCTTTCTAACTGTTCTGCTAAAGTTTGATTAACAGTTTCATTATTGTTTTTGAGTTCAACTCTCTGGTCTTGATCTTCATATTTCCAGTTGGTTTGAATTTCCGAGATGTCCTTGCCGGCCTGGGACATGAGTTCCAAACGAACTCTCAGGTCTCGTGCAAAGGGGTCCTCTTTTTCGGGTCCTCTTTCTTTTAAGACTTCGACTTTGGGATTGTCGGGCTGGGCTTCGTATCTGGGATCGACTGCATTAAAAGGCATTTTAGACATTTGTTCACAGCCCTTTTTCATTAGCTCAAATTCTTTTTGTCGGTCTTGTCTTTCTTGTTGATTGAGTTTTGCCAATTTTTCTTGTTGTTGTTTCTCCCAAGTTGAACAATCGGGACTTTCTTCTGAGAGTTTTGGAGGATCAAAAAATGAAGAGTCGTTTAGACCTTTAAAAATTCTTCTTTGATAAAGATTAGCCATGCCGGCATTCCACATAGAATTGGTAGCTTTCGCAGCAGCATCATAGAGAAGAAGCTCATTGGGAAGCGCATTAGGGTCGTCCCTGTTTTCTTTGTCTCTGGCAGCTTGAAAAATCGTTTCGGCAGAATCATCCCCAATTTTTTTTACCGCTTTTGCTGTTTCTTCTCTTAGTTCGAGTCGTTCAACTTTGTCTTTTTCCTTATCATTTTTTGAATTAGGATTCTGGGAGTTTCCTTGGTTATTGGCTTTGGCCTTAGGATCTTCAAAAATTTCTTTGGTGGTGATCTTGAAAATGCCTCGATATTTTATCCCTGTTTTTTCTTCTTCCTTTCTTTTTTTCGCATCATCATTTTCCTCTTGTTTAGAAAATTTATCAAACTCCTGATACACAGTTCTTTCTAAAATAGATGACCCGCCACCTTCAGATATTCCGCCGTGCTCTGAAACAAACGGTTGAAGTGACCTGGGCGTTTTTTTGGCTTGGTTGCCTTGTTGTTGGTTGTTAGCTTGGTCATCTGTAGTAAAGGAAAAATCATGGTAAGTAAGATCACTTTTATAGGAAACACCATCATCGCCGTTAAAACGGGTTTTGTTCCCCGTAAGTTTGACCTTTCCATCGACACTTGTGATTTTTCCCATGACGTTTTTATCACCGGTAAAGTCCAGGTATTTTTCGGCAAAGGCTTTTTTAGCGATCTCTTCGGCCTTCTCAGCATCCATGAGATCGGCGTGGACCGTTGGCAAGTAAAGTCCTAGTAGCGCTAAAAGATGAAAAACCCCTATGTGTGAGAGTCGTATCACAACCGTCACCCCTTCACCCTTAAAGAGGAGCAAAGCTGATGCCTTATTTTAGGTCAAAAAGATCAATGGTTTCAAAGGGCAAAAACCGGCTCTCTGTCGTTAGTTTTTAGCGCCGACTAAAACAAACCTTACTGTCAAAACTTTTGACATCTAAGGGTGTCAGTCTCCCAGTAAGCTTAAAAGGTAGCGGTCATAAAAGGTACCCATCGACTTTTCGGCCGAAAAGTCGATGGGTACCTTTTACTTGAACAAACTTTCTTCAAGGGAAATTAGTTTTTCTAGGGTTTCTACTGTTATGGGAATAGTGATCAGTTTTCCATTGATGTAGATGGATGGGGTTGCTTTGACCTTAAATTGGGTGGCTTGATCAATCTGTTCGGTCACCATTTTTAAAGTTTTGGGATTTGACAGACATGATGAGATGACCTCTTTTGAGAGTATCGGAGATAAAATTTCGGCAATGTGGTCAAAGCCTTCTTTGATGTCATCATCAGTCAGCTTGAGAAAAGCTTGATCATGGTAGGCCCAAAACTTTCCTTGCATTTGACTACAGGTCGCTAGTCGGGCCAATTTGCAAGCATGAGCATGAAGCTGGTACTGGAGATTAGGGTTGCAACTCGAATCTAAAGGGAAATTTTTAAAAACGAAGTAGACCCGTTTTTCAAAAAACCTTAAAGCGGTATGAAGAGTGAAAGCGGCTTTACGACAAAAGGGGCATTCGAAATCGCTAAACTCAACAATCTGAATAGGGCTATTGGGATTTCCCCAACTTCCATCTCCCGAGGAAATAGGAAACTTCTTTTGAGGGAGATCTTTCCATTGAGCATAAAACTGTTGGATTGAGTTTTCGACAAAGTTATTCGCTGAGCTTTTACTTCGGACGAAGTAGGGTAGTAAGGCTAAAATTCCGATGAAGCCTATGAGAATGAGACTTACGAAAAACCATCGTTTTTTAGGAATGCTTTTGAATAAAGAAAAATCGGGCTTTCCGAAAGTGAGTTTTAACTTATCTTTAAACACTTTTTCGGTTCGGCTCGTTGCTTTAAAATTTAGATACAGATAGCCTGCCGTGCAAAGATAGGTGAGAAAACATAGAATACAAAAAGTTTTGAGAACTATGAGCTGGATAATAAATAAAAGGAACAAATTATAGAGAGTCGCTAGAGCCGTCATCCAGGCCAAAATCTTTTGAAGCGGTGCAAAACCTTTTTCTTTGGGAGATATAAAAAGAACTCCAAGCAAAAGAATAAAAAAGTAAAAAGCCCCTAATGCGGCAATGGGGATGCCTAATATTTCAGCGTATCGACTAACATTGACCGAATCACAATCCACGAATTTTCCAAAAGAACAAAAACTAGCCGATTCTTGGATTCCGCTTTCGAGTCGGGTATGATGGACAAATAAGTAAAGGCTAGTGATTAAACCTATAAGGGAAAAAGCGACTTGCCAGAAGATTGGAGTTTTTAAAAGAGTTTTAAAATTCGATTTAGAAGTCACGATGGATAAATTTTCTCTTAAACTGAGCGAGCAAGCAAATTGAAATCAAAAATAATTGATAAAAAAATGACCGACGATTTGGGCCCGGAGTGGGATAAGTTAGAAGATTCCCTAAATTTAATGATTGGTGAACAAACCCCCCTAAGACGAAAAATTATTTCGGAGATTTTTAGAGCCACCATCAAACTCGCCAAAGAGAACCCAGGTAGCTTGAACTTAAAAATATCGGCTACGGCTTTGAAAGAGCTTCGTTATTCTTTCAAAATGTTTCGCCCGCATCGGCAAACCCCTAAAATTACTATGTTTGGATCTGCGAGAATCGCTCCTTCAGACCCCCTTTACCATTTAGCTAAAGAATTTGCTCAAAAGGCCGTCCAAAGAAACTATATGGTGATTACCGGGGGAGGACCCGGAATCATGGCGGCCGGCAATGAAGGGGCTACTCCCAAGGGGGGATTTGGTCTAAACATCAAGCTTCCCTTTGAGCAGAGTGCAAATTCTTTCATCGATCCTGAAAAAGGTTTGATTCATTACAAATACTTTTTTACCCGAAAATTATTTTTGGTGAAAGAAGCCTGGGCCTTTGCCTTTTTTCCAGGCGGTTTTGGAACCTTCGACGAGGCTTTCGAGGCTTTGACTCTGTTGCAAACAGGAAAAACCAATCTTGTTCCTGTGGTCTTTTTAGAGACTCCTCAATATGGTTATTGGTCCGAAGTGGTTGAGTTTCTCAACAAAGTCATGTTGAAAAAGGGGCTTGTTTCAGTCACGGACAGTCATTTGTATAAGGTTTGTCATAGTGCAGAAGAAGCTTTAGACCATTTCGAAGAGTTTTATAAAAATTATCATTCAACGCGGTATGTTGGAGATTGGGTTTCTATACGGATAAAAAAACAGATCCCGGATGCGGCGATAAAAAAGGCCAATCAACTCTTTAAAGATTTTTTTAATGAGGGAGAGCTTAAGAATTCTCCCCCTCTTTCTGAAGAGGCTAATGAACCTGAAATCATGCATCTTCCGCGTTTAGTTTTTAAGTGGGGTAAAAAAGATTTTGGAACCCTGCGCCATCTCATCGACTTTATCAATGAAAATACGGTATAATTAAAGCCTAGCAAGTTTGCGGTTAAGTTTTTCCCTGTGCTTTTCAAATCAACTAAAGCCAATTTCATGGATGCAAATAAACTTACTTGTCTTTTATTTAATGATTTATACCCTTGGGAGCGAAAGGTTTTTGAAACTCTCATTGAAGGGCTCTCCTCTTCTATGAAGGTAGAGACGATTTGGGTGACAGAGGCTCAACGACGGTTTTTTACAAAAAAGCTAGAAGGAAATTTTTGGATTCTGTCGAAACATTGGCGCAGAGCTATTCATTTTCTTTCTGCTCACCATTATCGTGCGGGAAAGCTGTTCGTTTCAGTTTTGGATTTGAATGATGAAGATAAAACAATTTACCGACTTTCCCTTCAAGCGGTTTTAGCAAAATTACCAAAAACATTGACCTTGTTGTCACATAGCCCGACAGAGTATCGGTTTCTGAAAGAGATCAAGAGAGTTCCTCAGGAACGTCTTCAAAGGCTAGCTTTACCGGTGATGACTCCTCGAAAAAACAAAAACAAAGTTTCTCAAAAAACCTTTCAAGTGGGAACCCTTTGTCATTTCGTCCAAGAGAGCAATATTCCTTTTCTTTTAGGTGTTGCTCACTTTGTGACTAAGATCGACCCGGATATTAAATTTCATATCTTAGGCGGAGGGCCTTTGTATGGCCACTTTGCTAAAATGGTGAGTGACTTAGATCTTGAGAAGAGGGTCAATATTATCGAGACCGTCTCTGATGAGCTCTTAAGCCATCTTGATCTTTTTCTTTACACCCCCTTAAGAGATCCCCATTTTGTTCCTCTTATTCTAGCTGCTTATCATCAAATTCCAGTGGTTAGCGTGGATATCGATGGGGTGAGAGACTTGATCACTTCGGAAAAATCGGGCGTGGTACTACCCACTTATGAAATTAAAAGCATGGGACAGAAAATTTTAGAATTAAAGAACGATGTTAATCAACGGCATTTATTTGCAGAAAATCTAACTCTTAATTTAAAAAGTAAATTTTCAGTCGATGTGTTGCTCTCTGATTACCAAAGGGTTTTTGGAGGAGATATTGACGCAAAGAAATGGCAGGCGGCTGCTTAGGAGGATTTAGTGTCGCAAGACATCATGCCTTATCCTAGCTTCAATGGGTTATTCCAATTGAAACGGTTTCTATTTATGGTTCTTTTTGCGAACCTTTTTGCTTTGAGTCTATTTCTAAACGAAAAAGGATTTTTTGGAACTCGATTACAGTTGATCTCCCCTTTTAGGATTCAAAAGGTAAAAATTGTGACCGAGTGGCCTCTCACGGTGTCGGAGATTCAAGCTTGGTTGCCCCCTTTAGAGGGAAAGAGCTTAGTTACTTTGTCTTCAAAGGATTTAGTTTTTAATTTGCAACAACGTCCCTGGGTGGAAAACGTAACGGTTAAAAAACAATTTCCAGACCATCTTTGGATAGAAATTCAAACGGCCAGACCCAGAGCTCTTTCGATTATAAAAGACTCGGCTTATTTCATCGATGCCCATGGAAAGGTGATAGATAAAGCTCGCCCTCGCATGTTAAAGTCATTCGATCTTCCGTTTATCAATTTGCCTCAGAAAAATTCAGGTTGGAATGTGTCGGAGGTCTTAGCGTTGATTGAACAGTTTCGTTTCTTCTCAAAAGCCAAGTACAGTATCTCGCAGGTCGTTTTGGACAATTATCCTTACTTTAAAATATTTTTAGATAGCCCCAAACTCGAGATTCTTTTGAGTCTCGAAACATGGAAGTCTCAAACGACCATTTTGGAAACTTTATTGTTAGACCCACCTAGTCAAGATAGACAAGTTCAGAGAATTAATCTGATATTTCCAAAAAAAGCTGTTGTCAGTTCCCACAATTAGAACTACAGTTACCTCAAGGGCACTTCTAACCCAGCGCTTATACACTGAGTGGTGTAAAACTCACTCAGAGGGCAAATGCTGAATCATTAGAGTGACCGCACGTCTTAAATCGTTTCAACAGAAGTATTAAAATAAAGGGATGTTTATGTCTGGCATTAAAAAACCGGCAAAGCAATCCGATCTCCGTGTGGGTATTGATTTCGGAACGACGAAGATCTGTGTTGTCATTGGGAAAATGACCTCTGAAGGTGTTGAGATTATCGGCATTGGAAAACAAGCCTCTTTAGGAATCAGAAAGGGGATTGTCGTTAACATACCGTCGACAGTTGAAGCTTTAAAAAAAGCAGTTGAAGTTGCAGAGTTAATGTCGGGCGTTGAAATCACTCACGCGAAATGCGGAATCGCCGGAACTCACATTAAAGGATTTAATAGTTCTGGGGTTGTTGCTATTAAAAATCGAGAGGTTGGGGAGCATGATGTTGAACGAGCTATAGATGCCGCTAAAGCCATTGCTCTGCCCACAGACAGAGAAGTTTTGCATGTCATCTCCCAAGAATTTACGATCAACGATCACGAGGGGGTCAAAGATCCTATCGGAATGAGTGGGGTTCGCTTGGAATCCAAAGTTCACATCGTGACCGGAGATGTGGCTTCGGCTCAAAATATTATCAAATGTGTCAATCAAGCAGGAATTGAAGTCACAGATATCGTTCTAGAGCCTCTAGCTTCCTCAGAAGCTGTACTCACACCGGACGAAAAAGAGTTGGGTGTCGCTTTAATTGATATCGGTGGTGGGACTACCGATATTGCTATTTTTGTTAGAGGAAGTGTTGTGCACACTGCAGTGGTGCCGATGGGTGGAAATCACATCACTAATGATATTGCAGTGGGGTTAAGAACCTCAATCCAGGATGCCGAAAAAATCAAAGTGACATCGGGATGTGCGATGTCGTCGATGTTGCCCAGTGAGGAGATGATAGAAGTCCCCATGGTGGGTGGTAGAAAATCGAAAGAGATCTCTCGCTCGGTTCTGACAAAAATTATCGAGCCTCGAGTCGAAGAGATTTTAACGATGGTGAATCAGGAATTGAGCAACAGTGGTTTTAAGCATCTCATGTCGACCGGAGTTGTTATTACCGGGGGAGCTTCTTTACTGGAGGGTCTTCCTGAATTGGCCGAGTTTATTCTTGAGTTGCCGGTTCGTCGTGGAGTCCCCCAAGGGGTGGGTGGTTTGCTCGATGTCGTAAACTCCCCCATGTATTCTACGGCGGTAGGACTATTGATGTACGGCAATTCAACAAGCTCTGAAACGACATTTAAAATTAAAGATGAAGAAAATGTTTACGGCAAAGTCATAACCAGAATGAAAACCTGGTTAGGCGATGTGTTTTAGAAAGGCAACAGACCCCAATTAGGAGGAATCAAATGTTTGAAATAGTCGAAAAACAGACGGCCCAGGGTGCAAAAATTAAAGTGGTAGGAGTGGGAGGTGGAGGCACTAACGCTATCGCCACGATGATTTCGTTAGGATTAAACGGGGTTGATTTCGTTGCAGCCAATACCGATAATCAAGCGTTAAATCACAATCCGGCTCCACATCATATTCAACTAGGAACCGAGCTAACAAAAGGATTAGGGGCGGGGGCCAATCCGGAAGTGGGAAAGAAAGCAGCTCTCGAGGACAGTACGAGAATTGCCGAGATGCTCCAAGGTTCGGATATGGTATTTATCACCGCGGGAATGGGGGGAGGAACAGGAACGGGAGCGGCTCCGGTCATCGCAAATATTGCCAAAGAGGCGGGTGCTTTGACTGTGGGTGTAGTGACCAAACCCTTTAATTTTGAAGGCAAGAAGCGAAGAAAAAACGCGGATAAAGGAATCGCCGAGCTCAAAGAAGCGGTGGATACTTTAATTTGTATTCCAAACCAACGACTTCTTTATGTCGCCAATGAAACAACCACTATGTTGGATTGTTTTAAAAAGGCCGATGAAGTTCTTTATCAAGCGGTCAAAGGCATTTCTGATCTGATTAATATCCGAGGGTTGATCAATCTTGATTTCGCAGATGTAAGAACTGTGATGTCTAATAAGGGTCTAGCCTTGATGGGAACCGGAGTGGCTTCAGGTGAAAATAGAGCCATCGAAGCTGCTAGAAAAGCTATTTCCTCTCCGTTGCTTGAGGATGTGGCTATCAATGGTGCTACCGGAATTATTATTAATATCACGGGCGGATCGGATCTAACTTTGTTTGAAGTCAATGAAGCCTCTTCCCTCATTACTGAGGAAGCTCATGAAGATGCTGAAATTATCTTTGGTTCCGTTATTGATGAAAACTTAAAAGACGAAGTTCGAGTGACAGTAATCGCGACCGGGTTTAATCCGGAAGCTAAAGCCGCTATCGATCAAGGGGTAGTGAGCACTGAAGCGCCCGTTGTTTCCGAGCCTCAAGTGCAAATGGCTGCAACGCAAGAGGTGCAGCAACCGGTTGCAACCCCTATGGCGAGTCCAATTATTCAGAAGAGAGAGCCTCTGTCTGAAGATTTAAAGTCTGCGCGGCAATTGGCTAGAGAGATAGGTAAGCGATTTTTTGAAACCGAGGAATATGATATTCCCACGTTTTTAAGAAGGCAGACCGACTAAGATTTTAAAGGTTTTAAAAGGTCAGGAGAATTGTAAAAAAACTCTCCTGAAACGATTTCTTAAAGGAGTAAAAACAGATGCTGAAATGGTTAGTTTTAATTTTAGTGACGACGGTTATGTGTGTGGGAGATTCTCAATCGCATTCTAAAGGTCCTGCCCCAAGCGAAAAGTCTCAATCTAGAAGACCGGTGATAAACAATGATTCTGTAGAAAAGAGTAATGATTTGTTGACGCGTGAAGACCGTGCAGATCTGGGCGCCCTCATCGAACAACTAGATACGGTCAATCAAACAGAAGAGGCCAAACAGGTGGGCGAGCAATCGTCAGAGGGCGCTACCACTCCAAGTCTTTGATGTTTTGATCGGGTGTAATCACTGCAATTTCTACTCGTCTATTCTTTCTTCTTCCTTCGACACTATCATTGAGAGATACAGGGACCGTGTCTCCAAAACCGGCTATTGAAATATGATACTTAGGGAACTCCGCCCCTTCGACGAGAAATTTCAAAATATTGTAAGATCGATTGACCGAAAGTTGCCAACCTTGGCGATTGGAATCTTCACGTTTTAAATTTTCGGATTTGTCACTGTGACCTTCAATTTGAATCGGAAGATCTAATCGAGCCAAACGCTTTCCCATTTCAAACAGAAAGGGGATGGTCTCTATTTTAAGTTTGTCACTGTTGGGCTTAAACAGCATGCTTTCGCCCAGCCGAATTTTAAAGCCATTGGAGGTCTTAATAACCTCCAGGTCTTTTGGGTTGTGATTTAATCCTGTTACACGTTCGAAGATGTTATTTAGTTGTTCTCGAATACGGTCTAATATCTCTTGTTCTGTTTTAGAGTTACGACCTATATCTTTGGGTTTTGGGGGGACTAAGGAGCCTTTATCCTGTTCTTTTTCGAAAGGAGTAAAAGGGGTTCCTCTTTGAGGAAAAATGCCCCCACTCGTAAGAAAAGCCTTTTGAATGCTTTCAATGGCTTTTTGTACTTTAGCTTTATCGGTCAGCCCTAGAGCATAGAGCGCGGTGAATGTTGCGAAAAGCAAAGTGATGAAATCGGCATAGGAAACAAGCCACCTCTCTAAATTTTCATGTTCTTCGTGGTGTTGTTTTTTTGCCATGAATTATGCTGCCTTCTTTTCGGCCGCTTTACCTTCGGAGCGCTCATGGTCTCCGACCAGGTTATTCATTTTATCTTCGATGACCCGAGGGTTGAGTCCCGCTTGAATTCCCAAAATTCCAGTCATGATAATTTCCATTTCATGAATTTCAATCATTCCCATTTTTTTAAGTTTGTTTCCCATAGGAATAAACAAAATATTAGCTGAACCTACTCCATAGACGGTGGCTACGAACGCTACGGCAATACCGGTCCCGAGTTTTGTTGGGTCAGTGAGGTTCTGCATCACATGAATCAGTCCTAGTACGGCACCGATAATACCGATAGTTGGCGCAAATCCCCCGGCGGTTTCCCAAACCTTCCCGATCGAATTATTAATTTGTTCAGTCTTAAATATTTTTTCTTCCATCATCTCACGTAAAATATTGGGGTCGTAGCCGTCGACGACTTTTCTTAAATTCGAAGAGAAAAATGGATTGTGAATATTGGCCAGGCTCTTTTCAAGAGCAAGAATTCCCTCTTTTCGAGCAATATTGGCCATACCGACTATCTCTTGGATTATCTTACTCGAGTTGTGTTTTTCGCCTTTCAAGAAAATATTAAGAATTCCTTTAAGAGCTGCGCTAAATTCTGTTGGGGTCGAAGCTAGCATCGTTGCGCCAAAAGTTCCTCCGAACACAATAATAGCAGCCGTAGGTTGGATAAGTGCTTGGATGTGAAGCCCCTCAAGAAGAGCTCCACCAAAGACCGCAAAAGCGCCTAATAACAACCCTATCCAATTTAAAATCATGACTCTTTCCTTAAGCTACTTGCTGGTTTCAAGAATTGTTTTTGTTTGTAAGCCTCAAAAGCCGCTACAACTTCAGCCACGCTATCTTTAACTAAAATTGTTGAGCCGTTCGTTAGAGTAATCACTGTATCCGGTGTCTCCTCTACCGATTGAATCCAATCTGCATTTAATATCATGCTCTTTCCATCGAATTTGGTCACACGGATCACAGAGAACTCCTTGATAGTCCTATCGGAAGAATCAACAAAAACATGAAGGCCGACTTGATTTGGGATACTGTGGCAAGGGATAATAAGGCGTGCTGAACGCTAAGGAATCATGTCTTATAACGATTTAATACCGCATGGAGTCTAAAATGAAGATTTATACAAAAACAGGGGATGAAGGGACTACGGGCCTTTTTGGCGGAAAAAGAGTTCCTAAAAGCTCTCCTCGAATTTCGGCCTATGGCGAGGTTGATGAACTTAACGCGGTTTTGGGAGTAGTGGTAGCCCACAGTTCACAAGCTCTTGTCCAGAGCACTTTAAGACAAATTCAAAATCACCTTTTTATTTTAGGGGCCCAATTAGCCTCTCCTAACAGCGACCCTAAAATTGAACGTATCACAGCATCCCATATCGATTTTTTAGAGCGACAAATTGATGTGATGACTGAAAGCCTCCCACCGTTAACCCACTTTATTTTGCCGGGAGGTAGCAAAACAGCGGCCCACTTACATTTAGCTAGAACGGTTTGTCGTAGAGCTGAGCGAAGTGTCGTCTATTTAAGTTCTCTTCCTGAGGAACCGGTAGACTCTTGGGTCATGATGTATATCAACCGCCTATCCGATTTTCTCTTTGTTTTTTCTCGACTTATTAATCAGGTGGAAAAAATTCAAGACATCGAGTGGGTCCCTCAAAAGAAGTAGTCTAAGATATTGAAATATTTGGATTAAAAAAAGCCGGGCTGTTTCGTTGACTGCCCCTTGAGTCTCATTTAAACAAGTATTGAAATGAGAACGGGTATCAATATTGGGGTCCAAACTAAACGCACTACTAAACTCGGGGTTGGTGTGCCACCCAGTCAAAAATTCGAGCTTTTGGCTAACACATTTAAAACTCTAGGGGATTATTCTCGTGTAAGGATAGTGTCAGTTTTGGTGCAGGGGGAGAAATGTCCCGGTGAAATTGCTTTAGAAGTGGGTTTAAGTCCTTCCGCTGTTAGTCACCATTTAAAAGTTTTACGCAAAGCTAATTTAGTGAAAGTTCGTCGAGAGCATCGGCAGATTTTTTACCTTTTAGATGACAAACATATTTATGAGCTTTTTGCCGCAGGTGTGGAGCATGTTGAGGAGTTGATATGAGAAAAAAAACATTTTTGTTTTCTTTTTTCTCTATCTTTTTTATTCCTGTTAGTCTTTTTTCTTCGGTTGATTCAGCTAGAAATTTAGTGCACTTACTTAACTATATCGCCTCAGATTATCCGGGAGCTGTCCAGCATGGCAAAGTCATCTCAAAATTAGAATACGATGAGCAGGTTGAGTTTTCACTTTCAGTAATTCAAATTGCTCAAAGCGAGAAAATTTTTCAGGGATCTCAAACGATAGTTCCGGAACTAAAAGAGCTAAGAAAACTAGTTCTCGAGAAGGCCCCTGAAGAAAAAATAAGAAAAGTGGTAGATAGAATTAAAGCTCAAGTGTTTTTAAGCTCTGGATTGCAACAATCCCCTAAAAAGTGGCCTAACTTACAGCACGGCAGAGAGCTTTATTCAAAAAATTGCGTTCAATGTCACGGGCTGAATGGTCATGGTGATGGCCCATCTTCCGGAAGTTTAGAACCTAAAGCCTCTAATTTCCTTGATACCAAAAATAATTTTATTTCCCCTTTTCAGTTTTTTAATGCGATTCGCTTAGGAGTTCCGGGTACGGCGATGGCGTCCTTCGGACAATTTTCGGAAACAGAGACTTGGGATTTAGCTTTTTATTTAGCCTCTTTTAGGCATCAAGGTAAAAATAGCGCTGGTCTCTTAACCCATCCTTGGACAATGGAACAGGTCGCTTCGCTCTCAGATGATGAATTAAGCAGGATAACTCCGGTTCCGGAAAATTTAGAGTCGGCCTTAGCCCTAGCTCGAACTTATGATGTGGCTGAAGGAAGTGAAAACAGCCTGATCTCTTTGACTTTTAAAAATCTAGAGGAAGCCTTTGAGGAATTTAAAAATAGAAATTTCGAAGTCGCCAAGTCTAAAGCCATCGCTGCTTATTTGGAAGGAGTAGAGCCTTTAGAGCCAAAACTGAGACTGAATGATCCCGATTACACTTTAAAGCTCGAAGAATCGCTAGCATCCTTTAGAAAATTAATCGATCAAAGGGTTGAGGTTACTGAGCTTGAGAAAAGCTTTCAAAAAAATAAGGAGCTTTTGAAAGAGGCTCAGAAGGTTCTTGAAACTAAGCCTACTTCATTTTGGATTACATTTTCAGTTGCTTCTGGAATTTTTCTAAGAGAAGCCCTAGAGGCCGCTTTGCTTTTAATTACTTTGTTGGGAGTTGTTCGTTCCATTGGAAACTCTAAAGCGGCTCTTTACATTCACGGTGGTTGGGTAGCTGCTTTTTTAGTCGGCTTAAGCTCTTGGTTTTTTTTCGGGTGGATTGTGAAGTTGTCTGGTTTGGGCAGAGAGCTGCTTGAGGGCAGTATTTCAATGGTGGCTGTTGTGATTTTACTCTATTTTGGATTTTGGCTCCATCGAAAGACCGAGATCGGAAAATGGAGAGCTTTTATCAATCAGTTAGTTAAATCGGCGTTAGATAATAGAAAACTTTTTGGTCTGTCGGTTGTCGCCTTCATGGGGGTTTTTAGAGAGGCTTTTGAAACAGTTTTATTTTTAAGAGCTTTATTGATTGAATCCCCAGGGCAGGGTCTCGCTATTATTTTAGGCGTGGCTAGTTCCTTTTTAGTAGTGCTCATCGCTTCTGCCGGAGCTCTTAAATACAGTGCTAAACTTCCGCTAAAGCAATTGTTCTCGCTCTCCTCTGCTATGATGTTATTTTTATCTTTTATTTTGATAGGAAAATCGATTCATGCATTTCAGGAAGCCGGAGTGTTTTCAGCTAATTTAGCGCCTGGATTTGGAAGGGTGGATTGGTTAGGTGTCTTTCCGACATGGGAAACTTTGATACCTCAGTTGATTTTAGTTGTTGTAAGTTTGACAGAGTGGCTAAGACCTAGATTGAAACAAAGGCCCCAAAATTGCCATTCAGGTTCTTAAGGGTAAGGTAGTTTTTAAATTTCTGTAAGGCTTTCTATGCTCTCAAAGCTCGGTGATAAGTCTCAAGATGCTTGCGTGCTAATTCATCCCAAGAAAAGCCTTTGGCTCTGCTCCTGCCTAAACTTACTAAATGAGAACGGTTAGAAAGAACCAATGCATCTAGTCAGCTTGTTGTTTAATCGAGAAAAAGTGTATCGTAGCCAAATAGAAGAATCCAAAGTTTTCGTAACGACTCTTGGGATTGCGGTGTTGATAATTTCACGGATTGCTTTTTTAAGAATTGAGACACTTCATCTATTTTTTTGTTTTCCTCAGGAAGAATAAAATCTCTAAATTCAGTTGTTGTAGAAGAACAAGTTGATCCTAGGAAAGTAGCGATTTCTTTTTGGTGGTAATGAAAAGTTGCAGATGGGGTGAGTCCCCACGGTATATTCTCGTCTTCTAACGGGTAGGTCTCGTTTCCCCAGATTCGAATTTGAGTCTCTAAGTTTGGGAGTTTGTTTTCTGAAATCGCGTTGAAGGATGTCTCAAATTGGTAGGCATCGAAGAGGTAATCGTACATAGGATTTAAAACTCTTTGGCCGATTCTAAGAGTAAAGTGTGGTGAAGGTCGGATTTGCCCAGTTTGATTATTAACCGTTGTATCCCAACTTTCTTTGTGGCTGCGAATCGCAATAGGTGAATCGTTAGAAATCTGATGCGATCTACTCCATAAAAGGTTTTTCATTTGAGTTGCAGAGAGAAAAACTGAAGCTTCATCCGTTCTTGAGGGAAGTTGGGTTCCTGTGAGGGATAGTTTTAGAAGTCGAGCTTTATAGGACAAGCTTAGATGAGGGTTGGATAAGTCAAAAAGAGGATGAGGTGTTTCAAATTCAATTGGGTTTTGCTCAAGTTCTTTCTTCGTCAGGCATAAAGTGAAGTTTGAACGGAGGCTCTGCCAGAGATCTAAGTAATGAAGCCAAAAAGAAAAGTTATGTTGTCCAAGAGCGGATAGTTTTTGAGCCATAATAGAGGGTTGGCCCCAGGGACGATGGAAGCAAAAAGCGGGTTTGAGATTGGCTTGATCGATTAGGGAACAAAGTTCAAATCCGCTAAAACCCCGATCCGAAGTATGAAGAAATCCATCGACAATGCCTGCGAAGTTTTTCGAATCCCAGTAAGAGTTGAACGCAAATTTAAGTGGATGATTTTTTGGTAGTGAACTTATCAACTGTTTTAAAATTTTCGGGTGAGCGGGATGCGAGTAATCAAGATTGAGTAATTTAGCTAATCGCTGAATTTGAAAAATTCGCTGCCGACTATAGTGAGGGTAAACCATAACTCTTAAAATCCCGTCCGGTTTAAGTCTGGAGGTTAAATTTTTTAGAGTTTTTAAGGGATCGGGGAGGCACATGAGCACCCCATAACATTCGATAAAATCAAAAGGCCCTTCGGGAAGCTCTTGCTCGGAATCTAAGTTTACCTGCTGCAGTTTGACATTCTTTAGTCCATG
>VGSE01000053.1 GCA_016875135.1 Deltaproteobacteria bacterium | reverse complement strand
ACGAGTGGATCAATCGTAATGGATTAAGAACTCGCGGAGCCGTGTTAAAAAAACATGATCTTACGACGGGCAAGCGACAAATCATTTCTTCAAAAGAAGGGATGAATAGTGGTGCGTCGTGGTGTTCTGTCGCTAATCAGGGAATTGCAACTTTGAGTTTCACTGGACGGCCTGAGCTTTATTTTATTTCGAAGGATGGTGGAGAACCGGAACCTTTAAGTCGGAATATCCAGTGGAAAAGGCTTTTGGGGAATGGATTTCAATCTAATCAAACCTCTCTTCTTTTTGACGTCGAATCAGGATGGGCTCCTGATGGAAAAAGGATTGTGTTTTCCAGTGCACGCACCGGCCACCCGATGATCTATGTATTAGATCTAAAAACTAAAATTGCCAATCAACTAACATTTGCTGGTCAGTACAATGCGAGCCCATCTTGGTCGCCAAGGGGAGATAAGATTCTCTTTGCCGCGCAGAGAACTGGAGAAGGTAATTTTGATGTCTACATGATCGACCCGGATGGAAATAATCTTGCTCGCATGACCGCTGGAGAAAGCCAACGTGGTCGACGAATAAATAGCGAAAACCCTTCTTGGGCTCCAACGGGACGCCATTTCGCTTTTGCTAATAATGAAGAGGGTCATTATTCGGTTTATGTGATGACTGTAGATAGTACGCATAAAACCAAAATTTCTCCTCCGGATAAAGAATGTTTCACACCTTCTTGGGGACCGAAGGAAGGATAAAAAACTAGTGGTTGGGATTTTCAGTTCCATTACTACCTGCGAATCGAGCGGTTCCTTGTTGGCTACGGCCATAGATTTGTTGACTTAAATTTAAGAGAGATTGTCCTGAGGCAATTCCTCCTTGCTTACCTTCCTCTCGGTCTCCTCTTACTAGGACATGAGAGATGGCTCCCATATAGAGAACGTCTTTGATTTTTTGATCTTCATCAAATTTGCAACTTAGGGCAGCACCTCCCGAATCGCCACTTTTAATTCGACTGGAATCAGGAGCTAAGCCTGACCCTAACGACGAAGAACCATTGAACGAACTATTTGAATTAAATCTAATATAGTTTCCCAAAAAACCGTTTTCAGTTTGTTCGAAACGGCCCGTTGCAGCGATGGTTGCACGGTTATTTCCTCCTTGAGAGGCATTAATAATAGAGTTTTGTTGCATAACAATCCCAAGCGAATCTTTCTGTGCCATTTCCTTTATTTCTTCGGGAGTCGGAACTCGGGCCACATTAAGGAGGCTAGCTGAATCGCATGGTACCTCAACACTTAATACGATAAGGTCTGGATTTCCATTGTGTACGGATGGACCTCTTAGTTCATCTGCAGTTCCAACCTGTAGAATTTTTGTCGGGGTTGCTCGATTTCCCATGTTAGTAACTATGGTCGTTCCAGCTAAATTTCCTTTTCCTTCGACGCAATGAAGAGCGGTTGCTAAATTCACCTGGCAGGTTTTTTGAAGACCCTTTCTAAATGAGTCGAGACTTTTTTGAGGGTCTTTTGAAATCGGAGTACTAGCACATAAAGAGCCTGGAAGTTGCAGTTCGACGTTGAAGCGTTTTTGTCGAATTTCTTCGGTGCACTTTTTTAGTTCTTCTGTGTCCTGAGCTTGAGGAACGGGCCCAAAGACTCCTGGACTTACGGAGGCTCCTCCAGAGAAGTTAAAGCGTCCACCCGGAGCCACAGCCCCTCCTGGAAATCTGTGTCCCGCGTAAGAGTTTAGAGCCATTCCGTTAGATACCGAGGAGTTGTTGGCTGGGGTTAGACTTCTTAGTATAGAAGCAATTTCCGAAAATTTGGGAACCTGTGATTGTAAAAGAGGCTTCAGCTTAGATTTTTCAGAGATATAAATTTGTTTCCTGAGCGGATTGAAAAGAGTGTCTAGGGATTCTGGGTTGGATAAACCTAAACGAATGATTTCCTCAAGAAGAGCCAGCCCTTTATTTTTAGAGGATTTAGTTTTTTCTAAAAAAGGGTCTTTCTGATATCTCTTGATTAAACTTGCAATGCTTTTATCGTTTTCAGAAAAATTTTTGGTCTTTTTTTCTAGATCCACAAGTAACAGAGCTGCTAATTGAACTTTTTCCTCATCCTTTAGCTGGCTCAGAGACTCCTTCATGATAAGGTCAAGATTTTCAAAAGTGAAACCCTCTTGAGATTCTTTTTCTGCAGAGACTTTGTCGCTGGAATTGTTTTTGTTCTTTTTGTTAAGGAGAGACACTAATTTGGCTTTAAGCTCCGGTGCTAGGTCTAGAGTTTCAAATATCAAGTTCCCCTTAAGTTCTTGCTCTCGAAAGTGAGAAAAGGTTGTTTGCAAAAATCTAGTAGCGATTGAAACTTCTTGTTTGGGATCGGCTATTTTTTCCTCAAGGTTTTTAAATCGTTTTCCCAAAGTCTCATAAAATTCTTTGAGTTCGTGCGGAACTTGTGGGGTGGATGTTTCTGCCTTAAGCCCCGGAGTGATGGCGGCAAGTCCGAACACCAGTATTAAGAATCGATAAAGCATAAAAACCCCTTTGACCTTTACAAGTCCAAGTTTCGGGCCAAGATTTTAGCTTAAGTGATTATGTCTTTTTGAATAGCCTATAGACACTATTGAATGGAGACCTTATAAGTGCTTGAGATTACGACAAAATATACTTACTGATGTTTTCGACCAGTTGACTCTCGACTACAGCCTAAGTGCCCAATTTTTCGACACACAAAAAAAGTCTTTCTAAGTCCACCAAAAGGTATGGCTTTACTCTTGGTGGTGTCACCCAAAGTAAAGCCATACCTTTTGGATATCTTTATTCGATTGTGAGCGATTTAAGAAGGTCTAATTGGTCAAGGACCTTTCCACTTCCGATCACTACACATTTGAGAGGATCTTCGGCGTACATAACGGGAAGACCGGTGCGCTCACGAATTAGAATATCGAAGTTAGCCAAAAGAGAACCTCCTCCGGCCAAAACAATCCCTTTGTCTACGATATCAGCTGCCAACTCAGGTGGGGTTCTTTCCAAAGCTTGCTTGACCGCGTCTACAACGATGTTCACCTGATCAACTAAAGCTTCTCGAATTTCATCGCTACTAACTGTTACGGTTTTGGGGCTCCCCACGACTAAATCTCTACCTTTAACTTCACAGTATTTGACTTCGTCGAATGGAAAAGCATTTCCAATTTCAATTTTGATCTGTTCAGCCGTTCGTTCTCCAATTAACAAGTTATACTGCCGCTTGATGTAGTTAACGATGGCATCGTCAAACTTATCACCGGCAACTCTTACTGACTGAGAATAAACAATACCGCCGAGAGAGATAACTGCAACTTCAGTGGTTCCGCCCCCGATATCTACGATCATGTTTCCGGAGGGTTCCGTGATCGGAAGTCCTGCGCCAATGGCAGCGGCCATGGGTTCTTCTATTAGGAACACTTCGCGAGCTCCAGCAGATTGTGCGGATTCTCTTACGGCTCTTCTTTCCACCTGGGTAATTCCGAAGGGAACACAGATAATAATTCGAGGCCGCACAAGGGTAATCTTCTCATGAGATTTCGCAATGAAGTACTTAAGCATACTCTGAGTCACTTCAAAGTCAGCGATCACACCATCTTTCATGGGACGAATCGCTACAATACTTCCGGGAGTTCGTCCCAACATTTCTTTGGCTTCCCGACCCACTGCTAAAACTCGGCTTGGACCCCCTCGAGGATTTTTGTGAACCGCAACAACAGAAGGTTCATCAATAATAAGTCCTCGATTTTTTGCGTACACCAAAGTATTTGCCGTTCCCAAGTCGATGGCTAAATCACTTGAGAACATTGCCATTAAGCGATTCATTGCGCCACGGACTGGATTTACACTTGCCATGGTTTTTTTACCCCCCAAAGAAATAACACATTAAGTCTAATAAGCGTCAATATACTGCTTCCTCAGAGAAGAGTCACTCGCCAAAACAAAATTTGTTTTATGTATAAATCAATACCTGCTCCCTTTGAGTGGGCTTTTTAAGAGGTTCAAACGGCCATGAAGTTGGTTTAAGGCGCGCAAGTTATTGGCCATCAAATTGCGCGCCGCACAATGGGGTATTTAATACCCGCTCTGTTTGAGTGCATCGCGCTAATCTTTTGCTTGAGAGATGCCGATGAGATTCTGAATAGCTTTATGAAATCATGGGAGAACAGTTGGCTGATAAACCTGAAAAACTGAACGAAAGATACACTCTCTGGGAAAAGATCGCTAGTGGTGGAATGGCTGACGTGTATCGAGCGACGGAGTACGGGGCCAAAGGTTCGAGTAAAACTGTTGCACTTAAGAAAATTTTGACCAGTTTCTCAAGTAACCCCGAATACCGAAAAATGTTTATCGATGAGGGAATTATCGGTTCTCAGTTGACCCATGCCAACATTTGTCAGGTCAATCCACTTATAGAAATTGATGAAAATCTCTATATTCCAATGGAGTTTATTGAGGGTAAAAATCTTCGACAGGTTATTAATAAAGTAAAAAAGAAATACGGTCCTAAGCCCCTACCGGTTCCCTTTGCTATTTATGTTATTAATGAGGTTTTTAAAGGTTTGGATTATGCACATACGAAGCTAGATGAAAACTCTGGAAAACCTTTAAATATTGTTCATCGAGACATGTCCCCTCAAAATATTATGTTGTCTTATCAAGGAGGTATAAAGCTTATCGATTTTGGTATTGCTAAAGCAAAGATACTCACTAATGAGACCAGAGCAGGGGTCATTAAGGGCAAATACAGTTACATGTCGCCTGAACAGGCTCTTGGAAGTCCCTTGGGACCTCAATCCGACATTTTTTCAACGGGTATAGTTCTTTGGGAGCTTTTAACTGGAGAAAGGTTATTCCAATCAGACAATGATATGGCCACTCTAAAGGCCATTCAAGACTGTGACCTAAAAAACATAGAGCCTATCAAAAAGAATCCCGACGTTACTGTGGAACTCAATCGTATTGTAATGAGGATTCTGACTAAAGATCTCTCCTTACGTTTTAAAAGTGCTGAACTAGCTCAGCAAAGTCTACAAAAATACATGAGCGAAAAGTATGGTTCTTATTCGAGTCGGGATATCAGAAAGTTTATGGGAGTGATTTTTGTCGAAGATATCGCAGCTGAGAAGAAAAAAGCTGCAGAATTATACGGAACGACCGTAACTAATTCCCAAAAGAAGAGCAGCTCAGAAAATCGGGAACTCAGATTAGTTGAAGACGTATTTGAAAAGGACGGAACTAAAACCGATGTTAGTCAAACGAGCGGGGTGACCTCCACCGACATTAGTAACGTAGAACAGACCAACTTTGGTCAAACGGAAATGAGCTCTGCTGAAGCCGTAGGCAATGACCCCACCGTCATGGAGAGTTCAGAAAAAACGGCAGTTTCGAAGGAGCAAGAAAACTTTAGGGTTCCCTCCATTTTTGGTGAAGATAAAAACCCAAGACTTATGACCGAGAATTCCATTACCCATGCCGGAGTTCCGGTCGATTCAAAAGTTCCCCTGGAAACAGAACCGCTCAAAAATGATTCCTCCTCAAATTCCGATAAAATCGAATTAGTCGATAAGGTTACTGTTGAGTCAACTAACAATGAGAATTCCTGGGATAGTGTAGGCGTGCTATCCCCAGATACAAAGTCCTCTGGGACAGCCGCTAAAATCCCATCTGAAAGAAGTAATCAAGTTCAACTTGAGAACACCGGCTCACAGAATAGAGTGTTTACGCAAAGGCCAACAGATAATGAGGCTGAATTTTACGGACAGGAACAGCCCAAACAACGATGGGCAGTATTTTTGGCGATTGTTGCAGTGTTTGGAACTATAGCTATTTATCAAATGGTGTTTAGCGGGAGCTCAAGAGTTTTGTTTGACCCGTTCAACCAGAGAGATTTGACTACTAACACCGTAAAACCTAATTTAAATAAAGAAGCCCAAGTCGAAGAAACACGATCGAATTTAGATGGATACAATTGCAAGATTCGCATTGATACCGATCCGCCCGGGGCAAGCATTATCGGAGAAAACTTTAACGGAAATTCATCAACAGGCTTGATTCAGGCTCCATGCAATGAAGTCGTAGTTCTGCGTTTAGAAAAGCAAGGGTATGAACCTTATAAGATCTCGGTTGATACCTCGAAAAAAAATACACAGTCTTTACCTTTAATCTCTCTTCAGGTTCAAAAAATAGGGTCCGTTGTTTTGGTTTTAGATAATAATGCTTCCGTTTTTGTCGATGGGAAACCCTATGGTGACATAAAAGCCAATGTTCAGGTTGAGTTTAGATTGCCGCCAGGAGTGCACAAATTTGTTTTTAAGAATACGCTTCTTGGTTTAATTGCAGAACGCCAATTTCAGGTTTTAGATAAAGAACGTTTAGTGGAGAGTCAAACCATCCGCCTTATTGACATGGCCCCTGCCCAACCTAAATAAGATTTGATTACGATTTCGAAGCCCAACTTCTCACTTTATTTTGAAGAGAGTGTAGAGCCCCCTTTTCGGTGTGGCGATCTAAAATGATGTCTTTCCCGTCTTTGGTCTTTACGAGCAAACGCCAATGTCCTCGAATATAATATTGAGAGTTGTCGTGTTGAACTGGAGCTACGTTGGCTGAAGGGCGTTCATTGACAAGTAAAACTTCAGCTGCGTTCTGTTTGTCTAGTTTTGAAATAAAAAATCGCCTGCTACCCAAATAAAAGCCCATTTCCAGATTGTCGTGGTTAAAAGTAATGAATTTGCGGATCCAAACCAATTTAATCCCAATCAGCAAGTAAATGGGAACAGTCGAAAAAACAGAACCTACTAGAAGTAAATCCCAAGGATCTCCTGTGCTTAGCAGCGTTATAAGAAGGGAGTGGGAAGCAAGACCCATGCAGGTTAGAGCAAAACCGGCTAATCCATAAAGAGTCCAGAAAACTTGAGGTGGAGACTGTTCGAGAAACATATTATCGGAATCCCCCGTCTTTTTTAACTCAATATAAAATCCCATGGCCAAGTCATGCTATTTTGTAAGGAAAAAATCAAGAGGATACCCAAAATAAGGCACATTTGCTAAGGTGGGGATGAAAAATGAAGCTTAGAAAAAAATTAGTCTTGTTGGGTTTGTACTTGGTTCTTGGAATAAGTATCGCTTGTGGGGTCAAGGGTCCCCCAAGACCTTATTTGGATTTAAATGACGACGGGGCTCAAGTAAAGCCATCTCAGAAGGAAAAGAAAGAACGATGAAGTTTCCATTTCACAAAATGCATGGTTGCGGCAATGATTTTATCATTATCGATTATATCGGTGTTCAGGCTCCCGACTTTTTTCCATCGGAGATCACCTATCTGTGTGACCGTCACTACGGTTTGGGGGCTGACGGGTTTGTTGTTCTCTATGAGGAAAAGGATGTCCATGCAGGTTGGCGTTTTTTTAATTCGGATGGCTCTCCGGCAGAAATGTGCGGCAATGCTGCCCGTTGCGTAATTAAGTACTTAGCAGAGCGGCACTATCCTAATGAAGTTCCTATTTCTTTGAGAACGGATGTCGGAATCATCAAGGGAAAAGTGATGGAGGAAAACCCACAAATTGTTGAGATTACTCTCTCGCCTGTAGCTTTAAAAGATTTTGAATACGAACAAAAGTTGGTGGTTGCAGGGGAGAATTCGTTTGATGTTTATTGCATCAACACAGGAGTTCCACATGCGGTAATTGAAGTTAGGGATATCGCTACTTATCCTATTCTTGATGTGGGTAGAAAACTTCTTAAACATCCAGTTTTTGGAGAAGCGGGAACTAATGTGACTTTTTTCCAACGATCAGTGGGCTCCAAGATTAAGGCTACTACTTTTGAGCGAGGGGTCGAACATGAGACTTTTGCTTGTGGAACGGGAGTTGCTGCTGCTGCGATTATATACTCGGAATTGTTTTTACAGCCGTTTCCCATCGAGGTTGAAGCTCCAGGCGGTGTTTTGGAGGTTGATGTAAGTCCGGTCTCAAAAATGTTGCTTTTGCGCGGGTCCGCCGAACATGTGTACACCCTAGAGCTTGAACATATTCCTCGAAACTTTGAAAAACCAGTCTTATATAGTGATAGAAAGTTAAGTTAAGCTATGTTGTTTAAAGGTGTCTTTGTCGCGACAGTTACTCCGTTTCAAAATAAAACCGGTGATGTTGATTTTAACGCTTATCGAGATCATCTTAGGTGGCTTGCCGATTGTGGAGTACATGGATTTGTTCCTTGTGGGACTACCGGAGAAGGGCCTTGCCTAACTGAAGTTGAACGCAAAGAGTTAATTGAAATGTCTTGTGAAGAGGCTAAATCTAAAAAACTACAAGTGATTGCTGGCTGCGGAAGCAATTCGACCTCAACGGTTTTAAAAATGATTCTAGAAGCGAAGGCCATCGGAGCCGATGCTGCTTTAGTCGTGACACCTTATTACAATAAGCCCACCCAAGAGGGGTTAGTGGCGCACTATGAGTTTTTAGCGGATCGTAGCCCAATTCCCTTAGTGCTTTATCATGTTCCTGGTCGCACTAGTGTGAGTTTTCAAATTTCAACGCTTCAAACGCTTTTCAAACATCCCAACATCATTGGAATTAAAGAAGCCAGTGGCCAACATAACTTTTGGATGTCTATGGCCAACTCGCTTGATTGGAAGACTCTTAATATACTTGCAGGTGATGATGATGCTTTTGCTCTTATCATGCAATTGGGAGGAACAGGCATCATCTCTGCCACAGCTAATATTATTCCCAAAGAATTTGTAAGTTTGTTTCGCTTAGCCCAAGAGGGAAAGTGGCGCGAAGCATTTGCTCTTCAAAAAAGACTTTTAAACTTAGTTCATGCGATGTTTAGCGAAACAAATCCCTCTCCGGCAAAAGAAGCTTTAAAGCTTCTTGGTCGTATGGAAAATACGGTTCGATTGCCCTTAGTCACTGTTCAACCTAAAACACAGCAGATGATTTCAAATGCATTAAAAGATTTGGGATGTTTATGATTTGCAAGATTGGAATTTGTGGAGCCTCGGGGAAAATGGGGTTGGAAATTTCAGCTTTGATTCAAGAGGGTTTTCATTTTCGAGATGTTAGTTTTGAGTTTTGTGATGCAGTTGCCGGCACTTCAGAAATTTCACAAATAGATGGGGTCTCAATAAGAAAAGTGAATGAACCCCCTAGAGAGCCGGTTCATGTTTGGATTGATTTTAGTCGCCCTGAAGCCACAATAGAATTGCTAAAAAGGATAAAGACCCCTGTGGTCATCGGAACTACGGGTTTTAATGAGGAACAATGGAAGTCGGTAGTCGAATATTCAAAAAGCTATCCTGTTTTGTTCTCTCCTAATTTGGCTCCGGGCATGAATGCTTTAATACAATTGCTTGAGAACAGTCCGTTGGGTCCGAAGTTGGGATTTGATGTTATAGCTAATGAAGCCCATCATAAGCACAAAAAAGACTCTCCGAGTGGGACGATGAAGCGTTTGCTTACTTCTTTAGAGAAATTAGGTTATCAAAATATTCCGGTCCAAGTTTCAAGGGTTGGGGAGATTTTTGGGGTTCATAATTTGAAGTTTGTCTCCGCTGATGAGGAGATCACAATTGAGCACCGAGTTCTTAATCGAAGGGTTTTTGCTAGAGGGGCTTTAGTGGCAGCTAGTTTTTTAGTTGGGCAGAAAGCTCCAAAACTTTATTCTTTTGCAGAGGTATTATTGACATGAATTGGATTCAACAATCAAAGCGATTACAAGAGCTTCCTCCTTATATCTTTAGTGAGATTAACGCTATTAAAGCCGATGCTCAAAAGAGAGGAGTTTCACTTTTAAGTCTTGCTATTGGAGATCCGGATCAGCCGACTCCAGAGCTTATTGTTAGAAAACTTCAAGAGGCCACTTCTCGTCCTGAGAACCATGTTTATTCCCCTTACGAGGGAACCCAGGAATTTAAGCGGGCCGTCGCCAGGTGGTTCCACGAACGCTTTAACGTTAAACTTAATGCAGATACCGAAGTGCTCGCTTTAATTGGGTCCAAAGAGGGAATAGCTCATTTTCCGATAGCTTTTGTGAATCCAGGAGATAAATGTTTATATCCATCACCCGGATATCCTATTTTTCAAACGGCTATTAGTTTAGCCGGAGGAATTCCAATTCCTGTTCCACACCGAGAGACTCACGGTTTTATTCCGAATTTGGATGAGTTGGAATCGCTATTGGTTTTACACCGCCCAAAGTATCTCTTAATTAACTTTCCCTCAAATCCGACCTCGGCCGTAGTGAATCGAGAGTTTTTGACGGAGCTCGTCTTTTTGGCTCGAAAGTATGAGACTATTTTGGTCTCGGATAATGCCTATAGCGAAATGTATTACGATGAAAGGGATAAACCACTAAGCATTTTAGAAATTCCGGGTGCGATGGATTTAGCGATCGAGTTTCAGTCTTTCTCTAAGACGTTTAACATGACCGGTTGGAGAATTGCCTATGCTGCAGGTAATGCAAAGTTAATTGCCGGTTTGTTAAGAGCAAAAACAAATATCGATTCCGGACCTTTGCTTTCGGTTCAACAGGCGAGCATTTATGCTTTAGAAAATGCACTGACTCTTTCGGAACCAATAAGAGAGCTGTACCGAAAAAGAAAAACAATTATCGTCGAGGGGTTAGATAAACTTGGAATTCAGTATCTCGATCCCAGGGCAACTTTTTTTCTTTGGGCTAAAGTGCCTACCAAGGAATCCTCTATGGAATTTGCCAAAAGACTCATCGAAAAAGAAGGGCTTGTGGTCACACCTGGCATTGGTTTTGGCAAAGAGGGAGAGGGTTACTTTAGACTTGCACTGACCGTTCCCAATGCCTCGCTCGAAGATGCGATTCAACGACTGGGTCGAGCTCTTAAGACTCAATAAGTTCGACAAGCCCGGGGTTTTCAAGAGTGGTTGTGTCTCCGCTGACTTGCTTGCCGGCAGCGAGGTCCTTTAGAAGACGTCTCATGATCTTTCCACTTCGAGTTTTGGGAAGCGTTTTTGTGAATTTGATCTCATCGGGTCGAGCCAGAGCTCCAATTTCATTTACAACGTGAGCTTTTAGTTCCCGAGAAAGAGAATGAATATCGAGCTTTTCCCGAGAATCTCTAGGAGTAACAAAGGCGACAATGCCTTGGCCTTTGAGTTCGTCGGGTCTCCCAACGACCGCAGCTTCGGCTACTCGAGGATGACTGACTAGAGCACTTTCAATTTCCATGGTTCCTAACCGATGGCCTGAAACATTTATTACGTCGTCAACCCGACCCTTAATCCAAAAGTAACCCTGTTCATCCTTGTGTGCTCCATCCCCGGTAAAGTAAACACCTTTGAATTTGCTCCAGTACTGCTCTTTAAATCGTTCAGGATCTTTGTGAATAGTTCGTAACATCGATGGCCAGGGGTTTTTGATCACAAGATAGCCGCCTTCATTGGGCTTACAGGAGTGTCCTTCATCATTGACGACGTCTACAATAATTCCAGGAAAGGGTCGAGTTGCCGATCCAGGCTTTAGGGTCGTGACGCCCGGGATGGGAGAGATGAGAATCGATCCGGTTTCTGTCTGCCACCAAGTATCGACAATCGGGCACTTCTTTTTTCCAATAAGTTCAAAGTACCACATCCATGCTTCTGGATTGATAGGTTCCCCGACACTTCCCAGTAACCGTAAACTGTCCAATTGAAAACGCTTCGGATGTTCGTCTCCAGATCGCATGAAGGAACGAATTGCCGTAGGAGCCGTGTAAAGAATAGTCACTTTGTGTTTATCGATGATCTCCCAAATTCTTCCAGGGTGGGGGTGCATGGGAGCCCCTTCATAAATAACACTTGTTGCTGCATTGGCTAAAAGTCCATAGACAACATAACTGTGTCCTGTGATCCAACCAATATCCGCAGTGCACCAATAGATGTCAGAGTCTTTGAGATCAAAAATCCATTTGGCCGTCGTTGTCACACCTGTCAGATATCCTCCCGAGGAGTGGACGATACCTTTGGGTTTTCCGGTTGTTCCGCTGGTATAGAGAAAAAAGAGAGGCTGTTCTGAATCAAAGGATTGTGGAACATGGATTGAGGATTGCCCTTCAATAAAAGCATTCCAATCTAGTTCTTGGGATACTAAGGCGGTCTGTTTGTCTCGCCGTAACAGTAACGTTGCTTTGACGGTAGGGCATTCTTGAACGGCTTCTCGCACGGTCTTTTTTAAATCAAGAGCTTGTCCTCTGCGATATCCGACATCGGCTGCAAAAACGACCTTGCATTCAGCATCCAAAATTCGATCCCGCAGTGAATTGGAACTGAATCCAGCAAAGACGATGCTATGGGCGACTCCGATTCGAGCGCAGGCCAGCATAGCAATGATAGCTTCCGGAATGAGTGGCATGTAAATCGAAGCTGTGTCACCAGCTTTCAACCCCAACTTTTTTTCCAACGCATTGGCTAATTGGCAAACTTTTTGGTGGAGTTCTCGATAAGTAAGAGTTGTAACCGTCCCATCTTCGCCTTCCCAGATAAAGGCCTTTTTGTTCCCGTGCCTAGAAAGATGTCGATCTAAACAATTAACCGAGACGTTGAGCTTTCCTCCGGTAAACCATTTTGAAAAAGGTTCGTTCCATTCGTGGACGCGTTTCCACTTTTCGGTCCAATCTAAAGATAGGGCCTGTTGCTCCCAGAAGTTCTCGGGATTTTCTTGAGAGGCTTGCCAAAGCCTCTCATAGTGAGCCGGATCGTTGATATGAGCTTGTGCGATAAAGGTTGTAGAAGGTTTAAAGCTTCGTGACTCTTTAATTACCGTTTCGATCGACCCTGAGTTCGTTTTTGATTCCATAAAGACCCTCCCAAAAACACAGCTTAAAAAATAAGTTCTATCCTAACCTGAACAAGCTTAAAATATCTTTATCATGGATCCCATTCTAATTGTCGATGACGAAAAAGATATTTTGGAAGCTCTAAGAAGAATGTTGAGAGGGTTCTATGAGGTCGAAATTGCGGAGTCACCATTTGAAGCTTTGAAGATGGTTCAAAATCGAGTCTACCACGTCATTGTGTCTGATCAGAGAATGCCTGAAATGACCGGGGTTGAATTTCTTGAGAAGGTTAAAAAATTAAGTCCGCTTTCCACTCGAGTACTTCTCACCGGTTATACCGATATTGATTCGGTGATAGATTCTATTAATAAGGGTAATATATATCGTTATGTTTCCAAGCCTTGGGAACCTGAAGACTTAAAAATCACACTCAATCAGGCCAATGAAGCCTTTCGATTAAAAAAGGAGCTTGAGGAAAAGAACCGATATCTAGAAAAAGCCTATCAAGAGTTGACCCTTTTGGATAAGGCGAAATCTAAATTTTTGACTCTTGTTTCGCATGAATTAAATACACCACTTACCATTCTAAACTCGTTTGTGGAGTTGATTTCGGAACGAACCTCGGAGCTACCGGCAGACTTTACAAAAGCCTTTAACTCTATTCAGGGGGCAACCCACCGTTTGAGCGATATTGTCAGTGAAGTTGTAGATTATATTCGGTTAGAATCAAAAATCGAAATGAACAAGACAGAGTTAGATTTAAGTTCGTTACTTCAGGATTTGATTTCAGAAACAAGTAAAAAAGCACACAAGAAGAAGATCTCTGTGAAGTTAATTACTGCTGAGTCCACAAAGCTATATCTCGATCGAGAGAAGATGCAAATAGGGCTTCGTTGTTTGATTCAGGATGCCATCGGTAGAGCTCCTGAAAACACGGAAGTTAATATTAAATTGGAGAAAACTCCTCAGGTAGTACGTTTGTCTATCGAAAGATTAGGACCCCCTCTAAGCGAAGAGGCTTTTACTGCTTTTGAAACGGGACAACCTTTGATGAATCATCAGAAAAATTTGGGACTAGAACTCGCCACTTGCCGCCTTGTTCTAGAAAGACATTCTGCAAGCTTTCGGTCTTTTGTCAGAGATTCCAAGTCTCTTATTGAAATTGATTTGGGAGCATCCATTCGATAAATGAACGCTAGATTTCCAGATAATTTTTAGTTTTTAATTTTGAATTCTTAGAGGGCTATGGCTCCACTCATTTAATTTCTCAGGATTTGAATCGCTTCGGGCTTTTTAAGAGGCTGGTCCGATATATTTTTTCCTAAATTGCAAAGACTTATAGAGGGACAGGTGTAAAGTTATCAGTAGAGCTCAAATATCATTCGGCCGTTATCGGAAATTCGGTATCCCCTTTTTTATATTTAAGGGGGGCTACGCTTCGAAACTTTTAAGTCGACCCATACCGCATGTGCGGCTGTGATGTCTGTTTTTAGTGAGCGGAAGACAAGTTTTAAATCTGACACTCCGGCTAGAGGAACGCTGAAACGTTGTTCCCGGTTTTCGTTGTTGAGGGGGGCGCTGGAGAAAAGTAATTGCGAGTTTGAGTAAATCTCGCATCGGACCTCTGCCCCAAAACCACTATCCGGATAACCACATTTTCCAGTAAAGAAGTCAGTTGGTTTTTTAATTTTTAGGTAGATTTCGGAGTTCGCATGTGTCGCTAACCCCGAATCATAAATAACCCCTTTCACGACAATGGGAGCACCCTCTAAGTTTTCGTTTCTGTGGAGTATGCCGTAGTCTTGCCTGGAGTCGACCAATTCGAAGCCTTTGAAATTAAGTTGTCGCCACTTCCAAAAGAGAAACGAATCGGTGGAAATGCTGATCCAAATATAAAGCCCAAAAACCAAAGTTAGAGAACAGTAAAACAACCCCTTGGTTGCTGGCCGATTTTTTTTATTGGAACCGGTTTTTGGTTTCTTCTGCCGTACCGATTTCCCAATCGGTATTTGCCAGTTCTTAAGAACTGAAAAGCCTACTAGTAAGAAAGCTCCTAAAGACAGAACTCGAAACAGTATCCAGCTCCAAGAGTTTCCGAAATTAAGTTTCACCTCATTAGAGTTGGGGACAACGCCTAAGAACCCGGGGCTAACTAGAAAGATGGATTCTTCATTCGAAGCAGTAAACGAGGGATGATATGCGTACTTTAAAAAGTGAGCGACACCGGGGCAATTGGTCTTTAATAAAATTCCTGAGAAATCGACAATAGTTTCAGGGTTACAAGCGTTTTGAGATGTCCAAACTATTTTATTAGCGTCCTTGGGTAAAAATTCATTAACTACTAAGAATGTGTTTCCCTCTTTGTATTCTTTGTACCAATTCCAGAACTTAGTTTTCCAATTGTGTGTGTCGATAACAGTAGGTTGAGACTTAAAGACTTCCACCATGCTGACCGGGATTTGTGTCTCAAATACCTTCCACGGACCCGCTGAAAACCTCTCTTTCAAAAGCGAGTTTTGTTGGGCTGCTTTCACTGACGCTTCTGAACTCAAAATGAGTTGTGAAACTCCAAGAAGATTCATTTTGGGTTGAACTTCCATCAATTGCA
>VGSE01000052.1 GCA_016875135.1 Deltaproteobacteria bacterium | reverse complement strand
GCACCGTACGACCTACATTCTCCGATTAATTCAAGGGAACGTGAGCATTAAAGGGCATTCCAAATGTGTTCTTGCATTGATTGGCAGGGCACCCCCCATCTGAAGAAACAGGAGCTATACCCCCGTACTCACCATTCGAACAATTAGTAGACCCGGAAGGCGAGCCTTTATAGCACTTACAAGTTGGGGGTGAGGTTGAGGTTTGTTTAATTGCGCACCAGCCGCTATACCGATATGGTTTCGAATTGGATTTTTTGCCGTTGACTTTAACAGAGAGTTGACCGTCGCAAGGGAAACTGCAGGGCCCTATGGGGGCTGTTACTGTAATTCTTGTGCTTGTTATTGTCTCAGGCGTCCAAGGGCAACCGTCACTAGGGCAACCCGCAACCGAAAAGAAAACTTTGGTTTGGTTGGCCACAAAATTTTGGCCATCGATGAAAAACTTATTTCCTCCTTGATATTGCCCCGCCGTCACGACTTTCGAATTCACAGGGTCGGTAAGCTTACTTATTGTGGGAGTGGGAATAGTAGTGGTAGTGGTGGTAGTGGTGGTATATGGAACAATCCCGTTAACCTCATCGTTGATAGTCACAATTATCCCGGTAATCGCCGCTCCCGAGAAGGTAAATGAATTAAAGCGCACTAAAGCTGCTCCTAATTCAGTAAGTGGATAACTCTCGTTTGGGTCATAAAGACTTTTTTCTTGAGATTCTAAAAAAACTTTAGCTCGATCGGCATGGGGAATCCCGATCACCGCATGCTGTCTTTTCCTATTCGTCTTGAGAATATCGGCTGTTGCCTGCAATCCTGAAATTCCACTCGAGTCTAGACGTAATTCAACAAAAGCTTGCGAGTTGGTTTTAAAATCGCATAGTTGATCAGAGAAGGGAGGTTTTAAGGGGCGTAGTAAGTAACGATTTAACTCTACACAGGATGGCCCTTTCTTAGTCCCTGTAATTAAAAAGAGAGGGACATAGCGGGAAGTACTCGTTGTGGCTAATTGGGAGCTTTTAATTTCTGGAACAGAATTGGATGTGATTGAGCCAGTGTTGGCAACAGTCCATTCCAGGCTATTAAACTTTCTCAGAATCATTTGGAGAGCAACAATCGCTGTTTGATTCGCATTCTGGGCAGCTTGGTCTGCCGCAACCGACGTTGTATATTGGCGGATCTGTGAAAATAGAGTCAGTAATACCGCCATAGCAAGAGCCCCAACAACTAAAATAATCAGAATAGATTGCCCTGAGCAACGACGGAAAATCTGAAAAAGTTTCTGCATATATCCACTTTCTGTAAGCCCCTGCCTCCATCTCTTTATTCGCCGCCTAAGAACGCTACACCTCTTTATGTTATAAGAATCACCATCCCAAATCAATATTTGAAAAATGAAGTTATCGCCACAATCACTTCGTTGTGAAAGTGTTTCCACAAGATAAATATGTCTTCGTTTCTAGGGTAAATTTTTGAAAATTGTGTTCTCGCTTATTCTTTATCGACTTCAAATCTGGTACAATTACAAAGTCATAAAAGTAGTAAACAAAAAAGAGATACTCGGGCCAAGAAATGAATTTTTTAAGAAATCAACGGGGCAATGAGATTTTAACCTCAGTGATAGCTGCAGCTATTTTAGGGACCACGATCGTGCTGATAGTGCGAGGCTACACGTCGAGCTCCAAATTCAAAAATCGAGTCGAGCACAGAGCGTCATTGAGTTCGGTCGAGTCAGGAATCTTGTCGGCTTTGACTCTAGCCTCAGTTTATAAGCTTAGGGCGACTTCCTCAACCCCGCTAAGCAATGCGAGCGAATTTATTACAGCCCTTACTAACAGCACAGAATTACATATATTAGGGGCCGGAAAGCTTGTAAAGTATAACGCTTCTCAAGCGGTATTGTTGGTTGGCTCCTCAGCGACAGCAGCAGCTACATTCTGCAATAACACAGCGAAAGCTCCAAAAGTTCCGACTGCTTCAAATCAATCCGCAATTTATGTTTTTTGTCTCTCTGGTATGAATTCTGACGACGCTTCTCATAAAACTTTTTTCGGCTCAGATATTTCTTTCGGTTTGTTTAAAGTCAGTTTGAAGGAGATTAATGTCAACCACTTTTCTTTCGTGACAACTTCGACTCGATTTGGGGATTTTGCGGTGAATACGTTCCCTTCTAAAAATTATCAAGCTGAGATCAACTATTCCCTCTTTTGGGGGAAAGCCCATGATGCGGTCAATTCCTTTGAGAAAACTGGCTACGCCATTAAAGATCTTCGTTAGTGAAAGGAGAAAAAAGTATGAAAACCTTTCCAAGAGGGATGAGTAAAAAAGGCATGTCTCTTATTGAACTCATTATCGGAGGGACAATTACTGCAATCATTGCCATGGCCGGAGGTCGATCTCAAAAATATCCACCTCATTCGGGCCAATGTCGCTAAAAATTTTGAAGTTGTTACTCGGACCGATGTCTTTGACCTTCCCATTGATAATGGGGTCCCAAAACCCCGTGTTTTAGGGTCTTCCCGATAAGTGCGCTAAAACAACTTCTCTTATCTTCATTTCTTGATAGGTGTTAATGCCTCTTTTTTAAGATCTGCACGGCAGGTATCTTTGAGTGGGCGTTTTAAGAGGCTGGTCCGATATATTTTTTCTTAAATTGCAAAGACTTATAGAGGACCCAGGTTATAAGATTTGATAAGTTTTCTTTAAAGTTTCATTTGATAATTCACCTCACCGTCAAACGGCCAATAAATTGCGCGCCTTAAACCAATTTCATGGCCGTTTGAACCTCTTAAAAAAGCCCACTCAAAGGGTGCAGGGATGTCACTTTCCGGCCGGATTGTCGATAGGCACCTTTTACACTTCGTATAAGATCTTAATCCCTTCTAAAGTAAGATGAGGAAGAATTAGAGAAGGGGTTTTCAAATGAGAGTGAATAAGAGGGGCTATTCCGCCTGTCAGAGCGATATCACACTTTTTTCCTATCTCCTTTTGGAGTCGAGATAAAAGACCATCGATCGCTTCGCAATAACCAAATAAAATTCCGCTCTGAATACAGGTCACCGTATTTTTTCCGATCACCGACTTTGGAAAATCCGTTGGCACCAAGGGAAGCAAAGATGTTTTTAGGCTTAAACTTTCTGCCCCCATCACAATACCGGGAAGGATAATCCCCCCTTCAAAACTCTTTTCGTCACTGACGACATCAAACGTTGTTGCCGTACCTAAATCCACCACAATGGCGGGAAGCTTTAAATGGGTCACAGCATAAGCGGTATTAGCTAGCCTATCGGCTCCAACTTCGCGCGGATTATCGACTCTAATAGTGAAAGGGGCTTTGTTTTCACAGGATACGAAAAAAGGGGAGTTTTCCAAATACTCTTCGCAAAACCTTTTTAAATGATAATCACAAGGCGGAACCACCGATGAGATCGCAATCCCTGAAATATTCTCCGCCTTAATATGATGGTAATTGAGCAGCGGAAATAAGAAAGCCGCATATTCATCAACGCTCCTAGCCGATTTAGTCTCACCTCGCCAATGGTGGGTAAGTTTCGATTGATCAAAAATTCCATAAGAAGTCTGAGAGTTTCCTATATCCATTACCAACAACATGTCATTTCTCCGGTTACATAACTCCGACGGTTTCCACAAGAATCCGATAACACAATCGCCCCTTGCTCATCAATTCCCAAAAAAGTTCCTCGAACTCCCCCAGCATTATCCTTAGACTCCTCAGTCGTTCCCGTATTTCGCAATTCCACATTCTTTCCTATAAATAGACATTCCCTCTCCCAAAGAGTTTGTAAAAATAAAAACCCTTCTTCGAGATACTTTGGATAGTGTTCAAAAAAGACCTTAAGAAACCTTTCTAAAATAGACTCGAGCTCAAAACATTTCCCCCCGCAACCCTCCCTAAGAGAAGTGGCTCCAAAGGGTCTTCCCATAAACGGCTCCAATTCAGACAGAGGCGTATTAATATTAATCCCCACCCCGATAATTAGGGCCGCGGAGTCTCCATGATCTATGGCTTCGCATAAAACTCCACCTACCTTCTTACCCTCCAATAGACAATCATTAGGCCATTTAACCCCGACCAAACAAGGCTGAGGGCAAAAATGTTTAACAGTTTGAGCCATAACAGCTCCAGCTAATAACGCCATGTCAGTAGGTCGACGGTTAGGATAAGATTTCAGAAGAAGCGAAAAATAAAGACCACCTTCAGGAGAATGCCAGATCCGACCTCCCCTACCACGCCCCGCATGTTGAGTAGTGGCTACAACAACGGTACCCTCGTTAGCTCCCTTTTGAGCTAACTCTTTGAGTAAGGCATTGGTGGAATCAACGGAATCGAATTTAATAATGTGAGGAACAACTACAGACAAACGACACCTGTTTATGAAGCTAAACTCTCTTCATGGTCTTTTAACAATTGATCAAGTCTCTCTTGGACCAGTCTTTCGACAATGGGGGGCATCAATTCGGACAATGCCTTTTTAACCAGCATTTCCAAATCTTGGTTCTGAATCTTAGATTGTACTTCACTCTGTAAAAAGGCCTTATAGGCCATCGAGTCTTCCGATGTTAACAACGCGTTATCTTGCGATCTCATAGAAACGTCCTCCGTAGTCACTTGTCCTTGCTGTTCGTAGGTTCCCCACAGATCTTGAGTGCTCTCTTTGGGCGAACCCGGAATACTCGATACCACAGATTTTGAAGAGGGCGTCTCCCACAACTCAGCTGCAGATGAAGGAACGCCGTTTTTAGAAGAAGACGAGGGGCTAGCAGGAGTCTGCCAATCCAAAACATCGGCCTCAGGGGTCCCTTGCGGATCTAAGTTTTCTCCAAGTTTCCCTTCAAAAGTCTGACGAACCAACTCCTGCTCATCTGAGAATTTACGATTAAACGTAGTATGAAGAGAATCCTCGGAAGACATTTGCGTCCTCTCATTATCCAAAGTAACTTCCCTATCCTGAGCTCCTCCTAAAAGATTCTCCACTGTCTGTTGCAACGACTGAGGACTGAACGGCTTTTTAAGCACTGCAACAAAGTGCTTAGCTTCTTTCATCTCATGGCCGGTAATTAGAACAATCGGAGGGATTCCCGTGGTCGTTCCCAACCAAGACTCAAGCTCCTTCGGAAAACTAGCCCAAGACAAACCGGGTGCATTTTCGCTTAAAAGAATTAAATCGACAGATTGATCCACGACTGTTCGAATCACTTCTTGACGATTTCGAGCATAAAGAACCTGATAACTGACCTTATCTAAAGTGAGTGCCACTACTTTTTGAACTGTGAGACTTTCGTCGATGAGAAGAATTCTTTTTTTCATTGTTTTAAAGTATATCAAGTAAAATCTAAAACTAATAATGTGAAATCTTCACTTTTTTAAAAAACTTTTCAACTCAATACCCAACTCTAAGGGCAAATCACTTAGTTTATTATTTCTAAATACTTATCTGGGTTTTCAGTTTTAAAAAGACCTGGGTTTTATTCACTGTTCCTATTAAAAATTTCAAATTCTTCATTTTTTTCTTAATCTTCTTTCACAATCTGACGAAACAATTTGTGAGCCGCAAGAATATTGCGATTCATGAAACCAGAAGAGTCATTCCCGGAACAGGATGTTCCCTTGCAGTAAGGAGACTGCAAGAACGCTAGATGCGCTAGGGAGTTCAAGGGAGGATATATGGGTCTTCGTATAAATACTAACGTTCAGTCGCTAGCTTCGCAGCACCGATTGGAAGAATCACAGGATGCTCTTAAGCTTACGCAAAATCGCTTAAGCTCTGGCTCCAAAATTGTTCGCCCGATGGATGATGCCGCCGGGTTGGCAATTTCAGAGTCCTTAAGAGCAACCATGCGGGCTACCGGTCAAAACATCAAAAACGCACATGACGGTTTTTTTGTTTTGCAAACGGCAGATGGATCCTTAAATGAAATTACCAATGTGGTGATTCGCATGAAGGAGCTAGCCACTCAAGCCTCCTCTGATACCAATGGGGATAGAGAAAGACTTTATCTCGATAAAGAGTATCAACAGCTAAAGGCTGAATTGGACCGAATCTCCGAAACAACTCTGTTTAATGGCCGCCCTCTTCTTAATGGCACCGGCGGAACAATAGAAATTCAAGTCGGCCCCAATAACGACAACGCTAAAGATCGCATTTTAGTGTCGACTAATTTTGAAGTTAACTTAGATACCCTAGGACTCTCCGACTTCCAAATCGGAAATGCCGATGGAGCACGGGAAACACTTGAAGAAACTCAACGAGCTTTGGATAGAATCGCTGATGTCCGGGGTGAAATCGGTGCTGCGGAGTCTCGATTGAGCAGTGCCATCGGTGCCTTGAAATATTATGAAGAAAACACAGCTGCAGCCTTCTCTCAGATCAGAGATGCTGATGTTGCTCACGAAACTTCAGAATTAACAAAACATAACATCTTAAGTCAGGCAGGAACGGCGATCTTAGCTCAGGCTAATTCAACACCGCAACTAGCTTTGAAATTGTTGGGTTAATGAACGCATCGTTAGTAATAATGGTCCATTAACCCCCCAAACTAATTACAAATAGCAGCCTAGAGTCTTATTACGACTATAGACTCGCTAATAAAAAACTACCGACGAGACTTTTTCTTAGCGGTCTTTCGCTTAGTGGTCTTTTTCTTTGTGGTTTTCTTTTTGCCCTTCTTAACTGCCTTTTTTTTCTTTTTAGCCATTTTTACATCCCCTGTTATTAGGTTAATGATTGTGATGTTATCTAGAGCCGCATCAGTACTTCCTGCAAACTCTAAAAATAGTTTGACGCAAAAATAATTTTGAATCAAGGCATTAATTATTTTTTTCTCTTCATCATCAACATAATCCTTATTAGAAATCATTTTTTATTTTTGCCTTTGAGAGAACTTTCTCTTTATCTACTTCAGTTTTATCGTCGACAACCTGGCTTTTTTTTTAAAGGTTCATTTAGAAACAAAGTCAATTCTGGAATCGAATTGGAACAAGAGTTGAATTAGTTATTTTTTTAACTTTTCGCTGTTGATTTTAGATGAGGGCAGGTTTTTTGAACTAAAATGTGTTTTTTATACATTTACCCCCCCCCTCCTTAAAGTCTGTGCTTTTATTTGCCATTTTGTTTGACCATTGCTACTCTCCTGACGCTTAGATTTAGATAAGGAGGGATTCTCGTGGGCCCAGGTGATAATGTAGTTTTAACAACCATGGATGACGTTCTTAATTGGGGACGCAGCAATTCTCTATGGCCTTTGACCTTCGGATTAGCTTGTTGCGCCATTGAAATGATGGCCACCGGAGCTGCCGACTATGATTTAGAGCGGTTTGGGTGCGGCGTATTTAGAGCTACGCCGCGTCAGGCTGACTTGATGATTGTTGCCGGAACAGTGACCCTCAAAATGGCTTCAAGGATCCGCATGCTTTATGAGCAGATGCCCGACCCAAAGTGGGTTATTTCGATGGGAAGCTGCTCAAATAAAGGAGGCCCCTACTGGCAAGAGGGCTACCATGTTCTAAAAGGGGTCGATAGAGTGGTTCCAGTAGACATTTATGTTCCCGGATGCCCTCCTCGTCCCGAAACCCTCATTGAAGCTATCATGATGTTACAGAAAAAAATTAAAGTGCAGGAAGCAGCGCTAGGGCCTTTGGGGTTCATGAGGAAACAAGCATGACTTTTGAAGATATCTTTCTAAAACTTTCACAAAAATTCCCTCAAGCCATTTTGGGAAAAGAGGAAACAAAGCCGGACGCCAGTATTAAAGTCAGTCCTGAAGGAATCCGCGCTGTCATTCAATTTCTAAGAGACGAGCTTCAATTTGAAACTCTTCATCTAGTCAGCGGTGTAGACTACCCTGCTCTACCTGCTTTGTGCGTCGTTTATCATCCGGGTTCGTACACTCATAAAATAGTCTTATCCCTTAAGGTCTATTTGCCCCGAACTGACGAGGCTAAAGTCCAAAGTGTTTGTGACCTCTTCAAAGCTGCGAATTGGCATGAGAGAGAAACTTTTGACATGTACGGGATTCAGTTCGTGAACCATCCCGACCACCGTCGAATTTTGTGTCCCGAGGATTGGCAGGGATTCCCTTTAAGAAAAGATTATGTCACGCCCGATTATTATAACGGGATGCCCGTGCCTCTATTCTTTGAGGAATCGACCCCAAGTGAGGGAGGAACCCACTAATGTCTTTTGATACTACTCAAGTTAACGGCCAAGCGGAACTTAAAGAGACCCTTCGAACCGATGAACTTTTACTCAACATGGGCCCTCAACATCCCAGCACCCACGGAGTGTTAAGAGTCGTCGTTACAACGGATGGAGAAATTGTAAAAGATGCCCGACCTGAAATCGGTTATCTACACCGCTGTTTTGAAAAACATGCTGAGAACTCAGAGTACATTGCCGTTTCTCCCTATGTCGACCGCCTCGACTATTTGGCCTCGATGAATAATTCGATGGGCTATGCCATAGCGGTGGAAAGCCTTCTTGGAATCGAAGTCCCCAGAAGAGCTGAGTTTATTAGAGTTATCATTTCCGAACTGCAAAGGATCGCAAGCCATTTAATGTCATACGGAACTTATGGCCTTGATATGGGGGCTTTTACCGCCTTTATGTATGGGTTTCGCGACCGAGAAATGATTCTCGATATCTTTGAAAAAATCTCAGGCGCTCGGTTGCTATACAACTACATGTGGATTGGCGGCACCTATAGAGACATTACCCCAGAAATAATAAAACAAATCAAGGACTTCCTGATATATTTTAAACCTAAAGTTGAAGAATATAATAATCTAGTTACCTACAATAAAATCTTTCTCGAACGAACCCGAAATATCGGAGTTATCGATTTAAAAATGTGCCACTCTTATGGACTCACTGGAGTCATGCTTCGAGGAGCTGGCCTTAAGTGGGACTTAAGAAAAGATCACCCTTACTCCATTTATAAAGAAGTAGAATTCGATGTTCCTGTTGGGACCGGACAAATGGGCACATTGGGAGATTGTTGGGATAGGCACATTGTTCGCATGAATGAGATGATTCAAAGCATAAGAATTATTGAACAGCTTATCGATGGAATCCCAGAGGGGCCCCATCGTGCTAAAGTAGGTAAGGTAATCAAGCCTCCGGCCGGCGAAGTTTATTCCCGAACGGAATGTCCTCGAGGAGAACTAGGCTTTTATCTCATTTCCGACGGAAGCGGAAAGCCTTATCGAGTTCGATGCAAAAGCCCGTGTTTCATGAATATTAGTACCTTGAATGAACTCAGTCAGGGAGTGATGGTGGCCGATCTTATTGCTACTATTGGAAGTCTGGATATCGTTTTAGGAGAGGTGGATCGATGACATTCACAGAATATTTAGGAGTGGTCAAAGACGCAACACTGACCACTTTCAAGGGAATGGGAATCACTTTCAAAATTTTTTGGAAAGTGCAATCCAAAGGGGACATTACCATTCAATATCCGGAGACTCGAGACCATCTTCCTTTAGGCTCTCGCGGTCTTTTATTTAATGACGTAGATGATTGCATCTCTTGCAAACAATGCGCTGTGGTTTGCCCGGTGGATTGCATCTATATTGAGGCCGATAAAAAAGAGGCTGGTTCTCAGGCCGATTTCACCAAGGGTGGAGTGAAAAAGACTCTAGATCTGAAACGTTTTGAAATTGATGTAAGCCTATGCTGCTATTGCGGTCTTTGTAGCACGGTGTGCCCGACTGAGTGTCTATATCACACCAAAGAATATGAGTACTCTGTTCTAGACCGTGACAAACACATTATGAACTACATGGATTACAAACGATAGATGGTACAAACTCTTCGCGAAAAGATCGGGGCTCTCTTTAAGCGTTCTGAACTAACCGAGATTACAGAGGACTCTTCGGTCCAAAAAATTGCGGATTTCTATCCAGTTTTCTTTGACTTCGTCTTTCGCAAATACGGAGTCAAAGTCACCCCCGAAGACCGCCATAACTCCTTGAAGAATTTTGTTCAGCAATACCGACTTCCTCCTCCACAAGTTGTTTTTATGGAAGTTCAATTGAGTAGCCTAAATCAAACGATCGAAGAAATCTCACCTAGTGAAGCTCAACGTTTAATGGGTGAGCAAACGACTCTTAGGGTTCTTGATGTCAGAGAGGATTGGGAACTCTCAATGGGAACTCTACCCAAATCGGTCCCTCTAACGGCCGAATTATTAGATGAAATTTTACGCAACAAGAACAAAGAAGAAACTTTTCTTTTGTACTGCCATTTCGGAATAAGAAGCCTCGATGCGGCATCTTATTTAGCCGATCGAGGCTTTACAAAGGTCTATGTTCTAAAAGGCGGGATCGACAGCTGGGCTAAGGAAATAGATCCTTCCCTCCCCAGATACGAAGGGGCCTACTGTTAAGCGTGTGTTGCTTTGTGCACAGCTTGGCTAAGTCTTGAAATATAACGAGAAGCCGTCTTCTTTTTGATTAAGTTCTTACTTGCAGCTTTCATTAATATTTTTTGAGCTTCATTAAGAAGCGGCTGGAGAATCTTTTCAGCATCTTTTCCAACCTTGCTTTTCGTAACTGTACGTAAATTCTTTACAATAGTTCGAAAGCGAGCACGAGCTTGATTGTTTCTCTGATTTCTTACCACAGCTTGTTTTGCTGCTTTAGTCGCTGATGCATGAGTCGCCATATTTCACCTCTTAAAAGCTCATGACCCTAGTCAATTTACATAAAAAAGTCAATGACGAGAGGCGGTGAAAACCAACTTTTCAGCTGTTAAAAAGTTACTCAAATATAGACGCTTAAGTCACTGTATTCACTATGGATTATATGGCCCATCCTTTGCACCTCTAATTTTCACTAACGAGGCGAATTTGAAAACTAAGACAGTAACATCCAGGACGGTTTTAAGTTTAATCATCGTAAGCCTCTTTATGCCGTCGATAGAGGCTTTAAGAGCCGAACCTCCTCCGACCACCCAGCAACAGCAATCCAGAGAAGACAGTGGTAGCGACAGGTCTGGTAGCTCAGGCGCGGCTGCAGCTGCCGCAGCTGCAGGGGCTGCGATGGCCGGCTTAGCGTGCATTATGGGGTTAAAAGCAGCTCAAGAAGCCCCCCCTGGTCAAAAACCCATGCTTCAAATGATGGCCATGCAACAATGTAGTCAGGCCGCACAAAACGCCGCCTCAGCTGCACAAAATGGCGAGCAAAAGAAAAGTTTAGACACGCCTCAACAACAAAACCAAAATCAACCTTTTAAAGTAGAAGAACTAAAAGAGCCGAAAGATGGGGAAAAGCCAGATTTAAGTAAACTGGCTCAAAATAGCAACATAACACCATCTGAAACAGGTCCCACTGAAAAAATCAGTCCTTTTGAAATACCGCCTCAACCGGAAACTAAAAACGTTGAAACACCTCAAACTCAACTTCCCACGGGCCCTGTTCTACCGGCAACTTCAACTCCCAATCTGATAGATAACGCCACTATCACAGCAAAAAAAGAGGACAACAATTCAAATCCTACAGATGAGGCCTCGAGGGTTCTTGGAAACGCCCTAGCAGGAAGAGGCTCTGCAGACGACTTACTTAAGAAGGCTTTAGCAGAAACAAATACCAACAATACCCCTAATCAAACACCTCTTATTATGCCTAAAGGATCCAAGCGAAAAACCGCAGGTTCTGAAGATGAAGGAGGAAGTGGCGGTGGTTTCTCGTCAGGCGAAAGTAAAGGAAGCGATCCCTTTGATAGTCTCCTAGCTCAAATGATGGGCGGTGGGGCACAAGGGGCCGCTACGGACGCTTTTCTAGGGGGTGGAGGAATACAAGTCGTAACTTTACCCAGCGATAAATCGGGGAAACCCAAATTAAACATTTTCCAATTCGCCGCAACCGTTTATTCGGAACTTTCCCACACAGCAAATCGAGTTAATATGAGACCTAATCGTAACGCTAGCCCTTCAGAACTCAGTAGCTCCGCTGTGACAAATTCGGTCCTCAAAGCCTCGATCCGTTAAGAAGTTAGACAGTCAAAACTAAAGTTCTCACCTTAAATTCCATTGGCCAATAATTTGCTACCCGAGGGAAGGCTTTCCAAATCACAGGAAAGTTCTGTAAAAAGTGAGGATGGCGTGTTGAGAAGGCTGAGCATTCTAGGGGTATTGTTGGGAACATGTTTGCCTCTCAACGCGGAGTCGGTGCCATCACAAAACCAATACGTAGCTAAATTAAGGGAAGAAAGCGCAATCCAGAACCTTCGAGCTCAAAACACTATCAGAGAGGCCGTAAGGACCAAAATTGAAAGTCAATTGACCGAATGGGGTAAAACGATCTTTTTACGGAATTGGAAATCCATTAGAAACTCAACTATAGATTCAGTTCAAAAACAACTCGATGATTTAAGCGAGTTCACTTTATTTTCAGAGAACGAATTAGAGCCTTCTTCACAAAAAATTAAAAGTGCGAGAAAATTAACTTTCGGCTGGAACTTGAAAACCAACTTGTCCAAAATTGAGTATATTGAGGAAAATCTCCACTTAGGTTTTTACCAACACCAGACTTGGAATTTTTTGATAGGCCGAGCCTCATTATCCGAAAACACCTACTTTAACTTGAGTAAAAAATGGGAAGACAAAAAAACGACAGCCACTCTGCAATTTCCTATTGGACTCCCCTACTATTCGGCTTCGATTTCAAGAGAATTATCAACTACAATTTCGTCTACCTTCTCTAGTCAAATTCCCATTCGAGGGACCCAACTAGCGCGTAGTTTTGAACTCAAGGTTTCGTTCTTGTTTTAAATCAATCAGGCGTGCCAAGCGTTAGAGCTTAGCACACCTGATAGTATGAGTATTTGTTGTGCGGGAGAAAGCTTTTCATCTGGACACCATCACAGCATTCAGTGCTTTCGTTTTTCTAAGTTCCTCGTCCTATTATTTTTTTCCAAAGCTAGTTTACTTTCACATTGTGAAAGCCCTTAACTAGACTCTTTTGGCATTTGGGCGATTGGAACTTTTTTTTCGTCGTCTAGGCAAGCTTAACGAACCAAGAATTTTTGTATACAGATACTGGCTGTAGGATATGGCGTTTAGGAAAACTTCCTACTGTCCCAACCCGTTTGTCAGCCTATGTTTTTACTTGTTCGTTCTTCAGCCCGGTCCAACGTAGCAGCGGATAACTTAAGTCACACTGCTTTTTACACTTTCCTAATGTCACCCCGTTTCGAAAAAACCACTTTTTCGAAAATCTTGGAAATTAGCAAGTCACTAAGCCTAACACTCCTTTCTTATTCTTTTTAAGGGCAAAACCCGGAAAGTTGGGTCAGCGCTTTGCTTCACCAACCCCATCAGCACTGGTGCTTTTTCGGGAACTTGTTCACCACCAACGTTCCGCCTGCTCCCATGACTCATTGTATCAACTCCTTGGTACTACTCGCAATACGCAAAGATTGGACAGACACAATTGGTACATCTTTTTTGCCTTAACCCATTGAAAACCCATCCAGGACTTGGTAAATCTTGTCGGCACTCTTTAGAAAGTCCTGATAGGGCCTGGATGGCGGAACTGGTAGACGCGTTGGACTCAAAATCCAATTCTCGCAAGGGAGTGAGAGTTCGATTCTCTCTCCAGGCACCATATTCTATCGACGATAACCTTGAGTTTAAGGGTGCTGTTGATTGCTTGAACTGGTAGACGAAAACTAGGCAGGGTTTCATTCACTATTGTGCGCCGAGCAAACAAAACAAAGAACCAAGTAGTCGAAACCGAACGCACAAAGTCCATTTCAAGGCTATATAAAGAGGGTATTCAGGATTTTGAAACATGCAAAGACCAAATCTGGGCAATTGTGGCAGAGCTAAAAGCCAAAGATAAGCCAAGAATAACCAAAGACATTAATGCGTTACTTAAGTTTACCGGTCGAGAGGAACTACTAGAGCAATCACCAGAGGAATCAAAACCAGTTCAACACTTAAGCCAAAGCGAATTTGAGTTAGTGATTAAAAACATCAAAGACGAAAACATTAAAACAATTTTGCATGTCGCATTCACTACCGGGATGAGATTAGGTGAGATTTTTGGTGCTACATCCTTCAACAAAAACACCCAATCCGTTCCCGTATTTTCTCAAATTAAAATCAATGGTAATCGCACGGAAACAAAAACGAGAATAAAACGATTTGCTGCGGTAGACCCCCTCGGCATTAAACACATCAAACAATGGTTAGCAGTCGATGGAAGCACAAAGAGCAAACTACGAAAATTGAAGTTCTCTGAAATTACCAGACAAGCGTGTAAAAAAGCATTCCCACATGACCCCGAAAAATGGTGCCGGTTTCATGACCTAAGACACAGCTATGCTATTCATTGCCTATCAAAAGGAATACCGATGGATTTAGTTGCTCTGTCTCTCGGTAATTCAATCACAGTTTGCCAAAAATATTATGTGGGGTTCTCACTTACAAATTATCAGACCGAAATAATGATGAATTTGCTAAATAACAAAACAATGAAGGCAGCGTAGCCACGCTATCCAAAGCTTATTGCAAAAATAAAAACACTAGCCCTACCGCCGCGAGTCTCTATACGGGTTAATTGAGTTGGTGGTCAGGTCTGTTCCGCCCTGTATTGGGACAATAGAAATCGTTTTCACTGTTCCAGGGATCAGTCCAGACGATGAGTGTGTACGTATTTGGCGTTCCCGGTGTTCCTCTGCAAATTCCCATGTACGCGTGGTCAGAAACCAAACCCCTTTGAAATATCGAACAGGGGAATACCGTTCTTTGATTGAGCCCGATGTTTTGCCGTTGATAATAGTTGTGGGTGCACGTTTGCACTTGTGGCATGACGTGGTCATGAACACTTGTACAGATAGTGCGTTCGGTGACACCAATAATTGACCCATACGTGGTTGCAAGATTCCCTATAAAACCTCCCCCGGCTGCTGGGGGCAAAGTGGCGCCGTTGAAACAACGGCGAACTGCCTGATAGCCCCAATACTGAACCCTGTTCAATTGGACTTCGCTCCCTCGGCAACGAATGACATAATCATTCCCTTTCGCGTTTTGGGAAAGGCAAAGGAAGGAGACTAAAACCAGATAGTGCAATACTACGGACATGTGTTGATTCATAAGATACCTCACCTTGATTCATTATTGTGATAAATTACTTCCGGCACTTCACCAGGCTGGGCCGGACCCCGTTGCTCACTATCGCAGACCTGGATATCGGGCTCGGATTCGGAGGAGTCCGAAACGTACTCGACGGTGGGCACTTCACCAGGCTGGGCCGGACCCTGTTGCTCACTATCGCAGTTCTGGGTAGTGGGCTTGGGGGAATCCAATAACGGAGAAAATTCTCTTGCGAGACTGGTTGGGGGAGGTGAAAGTGTACAAAACAAAAGGAAAAATGAAAAGAGAACGGCCCGCCGTATACGTACCTCGTGATTTCTGAGTTTTATATTTTCAAAACATGTTTTCATAGCGACCACCAACTTAAAAGAGTCTCTCTT
>VGSE01000051.1 GCA_016875135.1 Deltaproteobacteria bacterium | reverse complement strand
AAACAAATTAACGCAGTGAGAATTACTATTCTGGTAGCAGGCTGTTTATCTGCCGAAACTCTGTGTTATAATATCTGTAAGTCCTTCCTTCATTTTTAGGAGCACCTCTGTGAACAGACATCGATTCTCCTTTCTCTGTTTAGTTGTCCTTTGTTTTGGATTTGAATTCGAAGCGATGGCAGCAAAGCGAGATTTTAAAGGTTTATTCGGGTCTTATCGACGAGAAAAATTCACTGAGAACGAAGCCAATAGAACCGACTTTGGAGTGGATTTAATGTTGTCCACTCTTTTACCTCTCTCATCTGTTGCAAAAAGTGCCGAACCCGGAACGCCAAATAATTTTAACCCTCTTAACTACTCAACTTTTTTTAACTTCGAAGGCTCTTTTTGGTTCTCTCTGGCGTACCATTGGGCGTTTTACGCTAATATCGGTCGTTATTCCTATGAAACCCGAAAACAAAACAGTCCTGCAACAGATCCCCCTCAATTTCATAAGTTTGAAATGGAAGCCATTCCCGGAGTGGCTGGAATCCGCTACCGTCTATCGACCAACGATCTAGTTCCGTATGTGAGTTTGGGAATAGGAATGGCCTATGTCCACCGCCAGGGCTCTCATGAAACAGGTGGAAAAGACGATGAATATAATACTGTAGCATGTGGTCATGGCGCGGTGGGCTTAGAGTTCTTTTTTGCTCCAAATGCGGGTCTACGCGTCGAAACCTCAGCCTATTACTTTAATCTGCCCCAAAGAACGTTTGATCCGGGAGGCGGGACTAAACAAAAAATCCAGTATCAATCAAACGTCTGGGCAGTGCGGTATGCCAGCGGGGTGTTCTTTCTTTTTTAAAGTTTTTTGATTTAAATTTTTTGGAACTCAAACATTATTTCGTAATTCCGATAAGTAAGAAAGAAGAGCTATTGGCTCATTCTGCGGACTTGCGAAAGATTTATCTCACACTAGAGGAGTCGTATCATGGGTGAACTTACAGAACTTGCATCATTTATTAAAGAAGGGGGCTGGCCAAGCTGGTTGGTGATACTTGTTGGAATTGCTTGTGCCGGAATTGCAATCGAGCGATGGATCAGAATTCAGATCGAATACTCGGTCAACTCGAGAGCTTTCATGGCTAAGCTCAAAAAATATATCCTAAGCGACAATATTGATAGAGCTATCAGCTTATGCAACAGCAAAAGCTCAGCTCTTTTGCCGAAAGTCTTAAAAGCCGGCCTCTCAAGAGCTAAAGATTCCGCTGAGGATATTCAAAATGCTATCGATGAGGCTACTTTGGAAGTTATTCCAAAATTAGAAGCTAGAGCGCTCTACTTACCTACTTTAGCCAACTTAGCCACACTGATTGGACTCTTTGGAACTATCATCGGTCTTATCATGGGATTTAAAGGCGGCTCTCAAGCTGTAGATGCCGTTCAAAGACAACAATTTCTTCAAAACGCGATTGCAGTTGCGATGCACACGACAGCCCTGGGGATTATGGTAGCTATCCCAACTCTATTCGTTAGCGCCGTACTTCAATCAAAAATCAATTCTATCATCTCAGATATTGATCAGTACTCAGTTAAGCTCATCAACCTGCTCAGTGCTTCCAAGAAAATGGGAAGTGCCGGTGTTGCAGGTAACGATGGAAATGACTCTGCAGAGGAAAGTGACTAGGCACTAAAAGGGTTTCATCATGGCAACAAAGCCCAGTAGCAGAACACATCGAAGTCGTCCAGACGATAGTTTGAACCTCACTCCGCTGATCGATATGATCACCTGTTTGATGTTCTTTCTGTTAATGTTTGCGAGTATTTTACCGGTCGTCATGATTGATGCGCCTCTTCCCAAAGTAGCTTCTACTGCAGAAGAGGTAAAGCAAGCAAAAAACGATGAGGCGAAGATGGAGGTTGTGGTTTCAATCAACTCGAAAGGGTTTAGTGTGAAAAGCGATATCTCCTCAGAAAAATCCTTTCCTGTAGGCCCCAAAGGATTTCCGTATGACGACCTTCACAAATTTCTTGTGATCTTAAAATCTAAACGACCTACGGCTCGAGAATTAACTCTGATACCGACTGATGACATCCTATATGAAGTCTTAATTGGTGTTATGGACGCTTCTCGAGAGCTCTATAAAGAAGATCCCGGCTATCAAGCACTTTCTCCGGAAATAGCAAAAAAGCCGGAGAGTCAACAATTTAACCGTCTTTTTCCAGACGTAAGTATCGGAGGGGTCTAATGGCTGGCGGCGGAGGTGGTGGCGGTGGTGTCAGTTCCCACCACGGCGGAAAACACACACAAAAATCTCGACGACGACAACATATCAGCACAGGCCTGATGTTGGCGAGTATGCTTGATATTCTAATGGCGATTCTGTTTTTCTTGATGAAAAACTATTCGCAAATCCAATCCGATTTCAACATCGGAAAAGATATCAGTCTGCCTTACTCTTCTTCAGTCACTCCACCCGTTAATGCTTTACAAATGGTGGTGACTCAAAATGCTATTCTTGTCGACCAGGAGAAGGTGGCCGACATCGTGAATGGGGACATTCAAAAGTCAGATTTAGTTCAAGGGCTTTTAGTGAAACCACTAGCTCTTAAGTTAAAAAAACAAAAAGATAGAAATATCGTCCAAAATGATGTCGACAAGAAATCTTTTGCAGGAATGATAGTCATGCAAGCTGATAAGGCCCTAAGTTTTAACGTCTTAAAAAAGATTCTCTACACCGCCCAGTTATCTGACTTTGTTACCTTAAAATTAGCCGTATTAAAAAAAGAAGAAGGCTGATTATTCAGTTACCTAGCGGTTGCCGCGACAAATCGATCGATAATTACTTTAACAGATTCAATTTGCTCTATTCCATGCACACTCTTACCCGCTTGATAGTAGTCCTTAGTTGATACGCCTTTAAGAACTGTTCTCTTCATAGCCATCACCGCTCTTAAATTGTACATGAGGCGTATCCAATGCTTTGTGTGTCTGTTTTTAAACAAAACTTTTGAAATAGGTCCCACTTTTAATCCGACTTTGTCCACGTAAGGTGTTCTAATCACCGCTAAAGGCACCCCTGTTATTCTTTCTGTTTTTACGATGTCCTTTTCATCGGCGGCTACAATCGCATTTTTATAGTCCAAGTGTGAGTTGCACTCGGAAGTAGCAATAAATCGAGTCCCCATTTGAACACTGGCATATCCCAACTTTAGTGCCTCAATAAAATCGGTCTCATCACCAACTCCGCCCGCACAAACTAACGGTAAATTGAACCCCTTTAATTCTTCGAATAATTGTTTAGCTGAACGACTTCCGGCATGTCCGCCAGCCCGATCATTAACACAAATTAGCCCGTCAATGCCAAAACCAACTACCTTTTCAGCCCACTTTTTTTCTGTGACATCATGGTAAACAAACCCACCCACCGCTTTAACTTTTTCGACCACCCAATTGGGGTTTCCTAAAGCGGTCACAAAAAAACGGCATCCAGCATCAACGGCTTCGTTAACCCACTTTTTCATCCTATCCTCATAAATTTTTGCATTTTTTTCGACGATAACATTCATGCCAAAGGGTTTTTTTGTAAGCTGCTTAATACGCTCCAACCCTTTCTTGAACTCATAGCCGTGTACGTAAACAAGAGACAGGGGCTGCACAATTCCTAAACCCCCCGCTTCGGAAACCGCAGCTACGAGTTCTGGATTACTACAAGGATACATCGCCCCACAAACGATAGGGTATTGAACCCTTGCTTGTTCAGTAAATTTAGTACGAAATGAAATCATGCTTTCTTAGGGCGAATAAACCAAATAGCCCTTCCTCGTGCAACAATATCGTCAGTTTTGTCTCGAATAATCGCTTCAACTTCGCACTTCTTTTCAGTGTGATCAGAAATAGGTTGGACCTTTGCCTCAGCAATCAAATCCCCACGACCTTTTTTCAAATAGTCCATTTCAAAATGGGTCACAATGGCCTGCATGTCGGTCGGAACACCTGAAACAAAAGCCAAACCACTGGTTAATTCAGCAAAGTTCATCAAAGCGGCTGCATGAATAGATTTCAGGTGATTACGAAGCCTTTTTCTATCTCGCATTAATACTTTTGCATAACCGGGTTCTAATTGCTGAACTTCGGGTGTAATAGAGCCCGAATAGGGGATAAACAAACCAAGACACCAACTAAAGACTAATTTCCCTCCCGGGTATCGGGAAAATTTCTTCCAGTAATCTATAATCATGAGAGTACTTTACCCAATAACCCAAGAGCTGAAAACATCCTATTTAGAATAACAATAAGAGTCTATAAAACGCGAAAAAAGCGGATCAAATACCACTTCCTAATAAAATCGGGTTGGAGGTCACCACGAGCGTTGTTCCGTTATGGTAATTCAACTGCAAGGTAGTCTGTGTCTCACCCATCGATTTTGGCTTAAATCTTACTACTACCGTACAACTTGAATTGGGAGCTAATGAACTTCCACAGGTTCCTCCCTGGCCGGGATATTGTCCCCCTAGGTATGAGAAGGCTAACGAAAAGTAAAAGCTGCCCGTGATCTCTAGAGCCGAACCACTTCCAATATTAGTCACGGTAAATTCTCTAACGGTTTCAGATTCTAACAGACGATTTCCAAAATTAAAAACAGGTCCCCCAGAGATGCTGAGAATACCATTAGGCATAGGATCATATAAGAGTTGCCCACTGCCACCGCCACCGCAAGCGCTGACAAGAGCTAAAGACACACCTATTTTTACGAGATTAAATAATTTTTTAACCATAAAATCATCCTTGAAGAGAGAAGGGTCTCATTTGAAATTCTATACCTAGATTCCATCTTCAACGATGTTTCGAAAATGAATTTTTTCTCACAAAAAACGCGAGGAATATTGAGGTTAAAACAAATATGAAGCTTCCAACATTGCTCCGGAATAGGCTGGGGCTTGCCGACAGATTCCACCAGCACACTGAGCTCCGCCACTTGTATCACCGACAAACGCACGAGAGACCAAAGAACCTCGACGATACGAGACTCCTGCATTGTAGAAGTTCTTTCCCAATTCTAAATCATTGGTGGGGATATACTCAAATCCGGCATTACCGCTCCAGCTCTCTGAAAAACTGTAAGAAAAAAGAAGTGAATTTCGATCTTCTTTTGAAGGATTCGTATTGAGTTGTAGCCTAGATAGTTGTTTTCGAACCTCTAACTCAGCTATTTGTCCAGAAAAGGTTTTGGTCTTCGTTTTAAGAGATCCGTGAGATATCTCTTGCTGACCTAAAACAACCCGATATCCAAATTTAATTTCAACCTCAGCTTTCTCCCCAAGTGATACCTTCGCTCCCGAAACCCCGTGATAAAGGTCGCCATTTTCCAATCGGTCTTTTCCGTAAAGCATAGAGGAGTAGACCTTGCTTCCCATAGACACTAAATGATATTCGCCATACAGCCTTCCGGCTGTGATATCAGAAAAGTTGTTGGGGACATTAGCCAAAGGAACATCCTCCTCTAAAGAGGGCGGTTTTCGAAAATCAAAATCAAATTGATCATAATCTTTAGCCTCGAGCTTTACTTTCCAAGGAGCCTCCGACCAAGAAAGCGTGAGATAGTTGGCGCGGGCTAAAGGGCTTCTCACCCACTGTCCTTTTGAAGCTTTGTCCGAGACCATCACATTAGATTCAGCATAAAAATCAAAAGCCTCTCCTAAGTTATCTTGAGTAAAATTGGCCCCAAAAGTTTGAAATCTTTTATCCAAATCAAGATCAGACTTTCTCTGATTCATCGTCATCAAATAATAAAGAGCGACTTGAGATTCAGGTGAAAATTTGTACCCCACATTTCCCCCTGAAATCAGAACATTGCGATCTTTCATCCTCATATCGATGGGATTAATTGCGACTGGAGTTGAAATAGCGTTAACTCTACCCCCCATCAGACTAATCTCAAAATTCTCCGGACGGTATTTCGCCACGCCACCCTCAAGGGTATTATCAATTCCAAAAGCAGGCTCACTAAAGAGAGAGAGAGCTATCCCTTTCCCAAATTGTTGATAACTGTCCCCTAAAATGAGCTGCCAATCCCTTGACTCAAAACGAACTGCTTTTTTTTCTAGCTTGATAGACGGGGTGTTTTTTCGGTCGGGATTAGGTTGATACCGATTAGTGAAATGAATTTTTCCATCCCATTCACCATACTCTAGATTCAACTTTCCTTCATTCATCAATAATTGAACAGGGGGAGCTGTGCGATCCACATCATTTCTAGCGTTCGAGAAAATGAGGTGATCGGAAGCTGAAACTTTAAATTGATGAGAAAAGTATTCAGAGAGAACCTCATTCCCTGACGCCGAAAAAGCTAAAGCAGAAACGAAAATCCAAGCAATAGATAGAGCCTTCATTTCATTGACTCTTTAATTTTGGCAAACATTTCTTCATGAAAACCATTGAAAGTTTCCGCAATTTCGCCGTTAGGCTTAATGAGTACTGAAAAAGGAAGAGTCTTAGAGTCTTGGTACTTCGAAAAAATGTCGTGTTTATGGTCTGAGATCACAGGAACTTTGAATTGATACAATTTCATCGTTGGCTTAACATCACTCGACGTTTCAGGCGTATCGACATTAACCGTTAATACTCGAATCGGTAAAGTGGGATCGGTCTTTAATTTCTCAGTAACCATTTTAAGTTCCTGCATACATGGAGAACACCAAGTCGCCCAAAAACAAAGAAGGATACCTTTTTTAGAATCCTTAGCCAACTCCTCAGCCAAAGAAATTCTGCCGCCTGCAATTAAATCTCCTTGAAAATTGGGAGCGATCTTCCCCATTGAGAGAATTGAGAAAGTCAATAAAGCGAACACCGTTGCTAATCTCATCGCTCTCCTCCAAACTTGTTTCGAATGTTACTTAAGATTGGTTTTAATCTTTTCAAAAAGGGTATTCACATCAGTCGTTCCCGGCTCAAAGAGCTGAATAACGTTTTTGCTTTGATCTAATATAACTGCCGCTGGAATCGCATTTCCTTCCTCGAAGAAGCTTCGATACGTTCGATAGTATTTGTCAGCCATCATAGTAAAAGGGAGTTCAAGAGATTTTCCATACTCTTCCGCCACTTCTTGTGTTGCCACTTGCCCCCCTGTTTTGCCCGTCACTACGAAAACGGTGACCTTAACTCTTGTTTGCTGCGCTGCGGTTAATTCATTCAAATACTTGAGCTTAATTTCAGGAAGTTCTCTATTACATTCGGCGCACCATGGAGCTGAAAATAGATAAACCGACAGGGTTTCTCCCAAATTCGGATTAGGATCGGTGATAAGTTCGTTTGATCCGGCGGGTTTAAGACCGCAATTACCTAAAAATACGACGCAGAAAAGAACAACAAATTGAATTATCTGTCGTTTCGCCATTTTAATAGTTATCCTCAGAAGTTTCACACCACCCAAACACACCGCGTTGCCACACTTCAATAGGGTTGTATCCTTTAGGATACCTCACTTTCCTCAATTTCTACAAACTCAAGCCTTCCAGATGTTAACAACTGTACTTCTAAAAATTAGACTATTTGACATGGGATAGTTATTGAGTCAGGGATAGAGTATAAAATTTAAAATCATGGAGGTGCCTATATGCATAAAATTAAATCTGGAAAGATCTTAATCAATAACGAATGGTGGGAAGCCCAAAGCGGCAAACGTTTTACCGTGATGAATCCCGCAACCGAAGAAGTTCTCACTGACGTAGCTGAAGGAGATACCCAAGATATTGATCGGGCAGTCAAAGCTGCTAGAAAAGCTTTTGAAACGGGTCCTTGGAAAACCATGAGTGCAAGGGAACGCGGGCGAATCATTAATCGAATTGCCGTACTTTTAGATAAACACAAAGAAGAGTTTGCTGAACTAGAGACCCTAAACAACGGAAAACCTATTAATGAAACACGAAATGCTGACTTACCGTTGTCCATTGAAACTTTTGAATACTATGCAGGACTAGCTGATAAAATTCATGGTGATACTATTCCGGTGAATGGAAACTTTTTTAACTATACGCTAAGAGAACCGGCTGGTGTTGTTGGGCAGATCATTCCTTGGAACTTCCCTCTACTCATGGCGGCATGGAAACTTGGTCCTGCATTGGCCACTGGTTGCACAGTTGTCCTTAAGCCCGCTGAACAAACGCCTTTGACTGCACTAAAATTAGGAGAGCTACTAATTGAAGCTGGTCTTCCAGCCGGGGTTGTCAATATTGTCCCAGGTTTTGGGCCCACCGCAGGAGCTGCTTTGGCCACCCATCCCGAAGTCGACAAAGTGGCTTTTACCGGAAGCACCGAGGTCGGAAAAACCGTGATGAAACTTGCAGGAGATAACCTTAAACGAGTTTCTCTAGAGCTTGGCGGCAAAGCTCCTAACATCGTCTTTGCCGATTCCGATATTGATGCGGCAGTTAACGGAGCAATGCGGGGTATCTTTTTCAACCAAGGAGAGGTCTGTTGTGCGGGGTCCCGTTTATTCCTAGAAGAAAAGATCCACGATCAGTTTTTATCTAAATTAAAAACTCGAGCCGAAAAGATGGTTGTTGGAAATCCGTTAGATCCGAAAACTCAAATGGGGGCCCAGGTTTCAGAAGAGCAATTTAGAAAAATTCTTGGATATGTTGAAAAAGGAAAGTCCGAGGGGGCAAAAGTACTCACAGGAGGGACACCAGCTCAAGGTCAAGGTTACTTTATTAAACCTACTATTTTGGAAGGGGTTAACAATCGCATGAGTGTAGCCCGAGAAGAAATTTTTGGACCGGTCGTTTGTGCCATTCCTTTCAAAAACCAAGAGGATTTACAACGCCAGGCCAACGATACGGTCTATGGGCTCTCTGCCGGTATCTGGACAAGAGACATCGGTAAAGCCCACCGACTAGCTAAGGAAATCAAAGCCGGAACAATCTGGGTCAATTGCTACAATTGCTTTGATGCGGCCTCTCCGTTTGGCGGCTTTAAACAAAGTGGCTTTGGAAGAGAGTTGGGCAAATACGCTCTTGAGCTCTACACTCAAGTAAAGAGTGTTTGGGTTTCTTTAGATTAACAATAAAACAGGCCTACCGGGAGACTTTTTAATCCTCCGGTATGGCCTGTTTTTTATTGATACTGTTCAAGTTTCTTATTTACTTTATCAAAATATTCATCGCCTTCTCGTACATAGTTCTTTGCCCGATTCCAATACTGTTTTGCCTGCTCGATTTGTCCAATACTCTCCAAAATATAACCGTGAGTGTAAGCTTCTTTTGCGAGACGATTCAATTGTTTCTTTGATTTTTGTAGTAGCTCCTTCGCATCTTCATAGGCAGGATCTCTCTTAAGCATTTCCTCGCAAAGATCCCGGGCAGCATTATAATCGCCCTCAGAAAACTTTTCTTTGGCCTGAATCAAAAAAGGTTCAAACTCCTCTTTTTGAGCCATTCGAGCGCGATCAATAATTTGCTTTGCTTCATTAAGGTAGGTCTGATCAGATTTGAGATTTATTTTTCTCATTTTCTCCGCTAAATCGATGGCTTCTTGGTAGGCTCTATTATTGAGTTCTTGTAGGGCTTTCTCATAAAGCTCCTTGACCTGTAACCTCTTCTCCTCCTCCGGATCTCTTTCGGCAGGTAAATTTTCTAAATCTCTCACTTTGAGTTCGGCAGCTCTATAACCTCTGATAGCAACAGAATTTCTAGGATCAAGATTTAGAGCCAAAGTAAAGGCTTCCGAAGCTAGCTCAAAATCACCTTGTTTGAGGTGTTCAACCCCATCCTCAAGATAGAGATTTAAGTCCTCAACCGCATCTTTTTTAGCTTTTTCAAGTGCAATTTGGTCCAGCTTGGTTCTATATCTTTTATCTAACTGGTCTAATAACTCCCTGGAGTTTTTATAATAGGGTATCGATTGATGAATCCGCTTTAGTTCCTCTCGAGATCTCTCAAGTTCTGTTATCGTTAAATCGATCTTCTGAAAGGTATTAACAGCAGTTGAGTAATACCCTTCAATTCTTCTTTGCATGTCCTCAGAAAGTTCCGTAAAGCCGGTCGGTATTTTCGGCAAAACCACAGCCTTTTCAGGTATAGTTGTCTTTGATTCTACCGAAGTTTCGGGTTTCGCTTTCCTCTTAATTTCTTCCTTATTTGACATTACCCAGATGGATAAGGCCACTGCAATAATAACAACCAAAATGATCTTTAAAGGAGAGCGATTTTTGGTAGCCTCCTCTTCAATCGCCTCGTGCGAAGGGGGAAGACCTTCGAGGGGTTGTTCCATCTCAGATCTTAATAAGCTAATCTCCTGTCGCTCGCGATCCTCCAAAAAGAGAGATTTTGTTGGATCCTTTTGAGGAGAATTCATCAAAGCTAATTGGCTCGAACTCCCTTTCTCATTCAAAATCAAATCATGAATTAGAAATTTTATCTTTGTGTCACCAAGCTCAATCACATCATAACTACTCAAGGGATGCTCTAGAATTCGCACACCATTAACGCGTGTTCCGTTGTGGCTATTAAGATCAATGACTCGATATCCAGTTCCAAATCGAATTATTTTTGCATGAACCCTCGAGAGTTTGTTATCCGCAATTACAACATCGGCTTTCGAACTCCTTCCAAAACTGAGTTCAAACGATTGCAAGGGAATCTCTTCTCCGGCTCTGGGCCCTTCAATCATAACAATTTTCGCCACTAACGGCTTGCCAACCGTATCCGTTTTGTCTTTTAGAGCAAGATTTCCTGAGGAAATCGGGTTTTCTACGGGGCTCTCAGCCGCCTGTTGGACTGGAAAATCAAAAACATTCTTATCCCCACTTTGGGCTGCATTCTCAGAAACAGGCTCAACAGGAGAGTCTAAAGGAGACTTTTCACTTTTTTTATCCGGCGAATCCGGCATCAGATTTTCAGAGAAAAAAGCATTGTCTTCAAACCCCTTATGATCTGGTAACAACACATTGTTCTGAGCGGCTTCTGCAGCCACAGGGCTCTGTTCGGGCACTTGCTCTTGCTGAGCTTCCGCCTCTGCACCAAAAACTACAGCGATCTTATAACCACTAATCTCTAGGACAGAACCCTCCTTGAGTTCTCCGGTTTCTTGTTTTCTTCCATTAATTACTAAATGCCCAGGAGATGCTAAATTAGTGACATAAACACTTACATCAGTAATTCTAATCTCAAGAGCCGTCCTAGGTAATGATTCGTCGTTAATCACCAAATTTGAAAATTCGGACCGCCCAACACGATAGACGCCATTATCGAACACTTGCCCGAATAATAGATTTTCACTTTTAAAAACTTTTAAAGTGATTTTCATGGGACCAACTCCATAATTTGCAATTTTCGCCGTGAAAAATCTATGTACCTTTTTGATTGATTGATTAGATCCTTAATTGGTCCATTATCTGCATTAGAATGGGAAAGATAGTCGATAGCTAACCTAAAATGATAAATCGATCTTTGATATTGAAGGGAATTATAATATTTGATTCCAATATTAAAGTTTTTTTCAGCCTCGACCTCTGAGTCATGAACAGCAAGCCCACGGTAGTAAGTAGCTAACGGATGACGATTCCAGAGTGAAATAGCCGCATTAAAATTATCGATAGCATTTCGATAGTTCTTATTAAAAAAATCTCTTTGCCCTCTTTTAAAGTAAATTTCCGACTCTTTTATTGCACTTTCCTTGTTTTCTAGTTCTGAAATTTGTTTATCAATCTTAATTAGAGGATCTTCGAGGTCGTCACCCGCAGAGGGATTACTGTCACCCTTGAGCTCAGGCATCGAAGAAGGTTTAAACTTTTCTTCAGTCTTAACCTTCTCATTTTTGGAGTCTTCTAGTGATGGTTCAGGGGAAGATGAGTTATTTAATATCCACATTGCAGCAATAAATATCAATAGCCCCCCCCAGATAATCAGACGCTTTTTTTGGCCTGACTCGCTCTTGGGCATCGAAACAACATCGTCTTCCTCGTTTTTCGAAACTTTCGATAGTTTTATGTCGGGCGAACTTTCATTCTGAAATTTGAATCTAAATACGAAATGACCCAACTGAATAATATCATTGTTTCGGAGTTGGCTAGTCACGACTTTGTCTTTGTTAATTACAACACCATTTTTACTACCCTTGTCAGTAATAACAAAACTTCCATCGGCTCGGCGCTCTATCGTTGCATGGTGCCTGGAAACCGAATCATCACTGATTACAATATCGTTAGTTTCATCGCGGCCCAAGTTCACTTCATCTAAACATAATTCAAATACTCGCCCCCGCCCTTTTCCAGCGACCTGCTCTAGTAGGGGGTTGGTCGATTGCTGTTCAATCATGTCGAGAGATTTAACCATTCATCTTCACCGTAATTACGATAAATTCTATGTCCCCATTGGATAGCCTATGCCCGATAGCACTCAGATTTCTTGAGATACCATTTATTTCTAACGTTGCGGTCTGATTTTCACCCAAACTCGAAATGACTTTTTCAGCGAGTTCGATCGCGGTTCCAGAAAAGGAACTATCACGACAGGCATCTCCAATATTTTGACCAATGGCGTATTGAGGACGTAAACTTAGCAAATCAGCTAAAACAGGACTCACAACCTTAATTTTTTTATCCCGGTCGATGACCAAAATTGCATCGGTCGAACCCAAACAAAATTCATCTACGGTTTTTAGATAGCTTTTTTCTTCACTCTCAAAATCAAATCCACCAGAAATACCAGATGGACTAGATGCCAAGCCCCCGCTGGCACTTTTCATTCTGCTCACAGCGAAATTTATCACTGTCGTTAGCGTCTCTAGTTCCTTGAACTTTGCAACACAACTCAACTGAACATCATCCCCCTTCAAAACGGCATCTAATTGTTCATTTAACCGACTAATTGGGTGACTAATCATTTTGTAAACAAAAAAGAAAGCTAGCAAGGCTAAGAGAAGCGAAATAAGGCCGGAAACGGCAAGAGGCTCATATACACCAACTACAGTTTTTGGGATTTTGAAGTAGCCAACGACTACGACTAAGGGGACATTACTCTCCGTATCCTCCCCCTCCTCTTCACTGATCGATTCTACTGTCGAGTAATAGGGAATACTCTGAGCCAAAACAAAAGTTCCATCGCCACGATCTTTTGTTATCTCCCCTGAATTGGATTCAGCAAGATCCTCTAAAGCAATTAACACATAAGGATCATTAAGCGATTTACTTAGATATTTGCTCGGAGCTAGGACACTTTTTGTCTTAGTGTCTACCAAGTAAACTTCTAACATGTCTTTTTCAGATTCAGCCGCAGCTGTCGTCAACATGCTAAAATCTTTAGACTTTGACAAGATCCGATAATTCTCTCTAACCAGTTGTTTGATAATTGTATGGCCTCTTTTCAGGGCTTCTTTTTTTACAATCTCATTTCCCCAGGCCAGAACAGGGGTAACACTAAAAATTGAAGCTGCACCAATCGATAAAACAAGTATTACTGCTGCCAAGTATCTGTAATCAGTTACCCGAACAATTTCATAAAATGGAATTAATAACTTGGTATCTACAAAACTTATTAATTTCTCACCCGCTGAGATTTCGGCAGCGGGAACAGAGGGCAAATCAGGAACTTCTATTTCTTGAGATTGCTTAAAGAGTTGTTCTTCAGCCTTCTTATCTAAAGCAAGGCCTCCGCTTGTTGAAAAGACTTCTAACTCTTTTTTCAGTTTCTTTAATTGGGGTTTTCGAATTTGAAACTCACCAATACCTATTGTGTCCGAACTTTTTAACAGCTGCTTTTTAACTAGTATACCGTTTACAAAAACCCCATTTGAAGAATCGGTGTCCACTATTGCGGCTCGCTCCCCACGTATTACAAGAAGAGCGTGGTGTTTTGAAACTTTCGAAGACTCCAATACAATATCGCAATCCCCGGCTCTTCCTATTTTATAAGAGCCTTCAGTCAGTTCTTTTGAGAGAACAACCTCTCCATTTTTCGTGATTTCAAATTTCACTAAATACCCCTTCACAAACTAAAGTTTGTCCCTCAGACAATCCTAGTTTCTCACTTCTATTTTCCGTCATCTCAATACAATGAGCCGCTTTTCCTAAAGGCCATAGTAATCTCCACGGCTTTAACGAACGGATAATTTGCAAAACGAACCCATCGCTTCTCACAAAGATCACATCAATACTCTCTCTCATGAAAAAGGTATGAACCGAATTGCAGTTGGGAAAAATAATGGTGTCAGCGTCAGTGATCGGTTTTTTACCCATTAAACCACAGAAACGCTCCCAAAAACTTAGAGCTATTTTGACCTCAATCTCAAAAGACTTATCTTTTTTTGTCAGCCATTTTCGAGTCATCATTTCACTCCAAAAAACCCTAAAACTACTGGTCCAAAAATCATAATAAAAACCGCCGGCATAATAAAAAAGATAAGAGGAAACAAAAGTTTTTGTGTCGCTGCTGCCCCTTTCTTCTCTGCCGTTGTAAATCGTTGAGTTCGAATCAAATCGGCTTGAACCCTTAATACTTCACCCAAACTGGAACCCATTTGGTCTGCCGTTACAAGCACAGCAATCAAAGAAGAGATCTCCTGCAAGTCAATACGCCAAGCGAGAGTTCGCATGGCATCGGCTCGGGTCGTTCCAAGTCTAATTTCTTGAAGCATTCGTTCAATTTCGTTTACCAGGGGTCCAGGTCGAGTTTTTTCTACTACTTTTTGCAGAGCACCGATAAAATCCAGCCCTGCTTCAGTCGAGAGTGTCAATAAGTCGATGACAAAAGGCAGTTGGAGTTTGACTTCTTCGTGCCTTGTTTTTCTAGCACTACTCACCATAAGGCTTGGATAAACAAATCCGATTAGCATAATCCCTGCTGTGATCCACAGAGGAATTGGATTACCCATTACTAAAAAATAGATATAAATAAAAAGGGGAACAACCAGGCCCATAAAGATTTTGAAGGCTAATAGATCTTCGACATCCAAAGCGTCTTCTAAACCAGCCGAAATAATCCTACGCTTACTATGTTTTCGCCAGTCTTCAAGTTTAAGCTTTTGTGAGTAAGGCATCACCAAAGCGCGAAACAGGGGGCGAGTTAATTTAAGAAGCCCTGTTGCAGCAGCTTTTTTACCCTGCTCGAGTCGATCCACTGCTGCGTTTTCTAAAGCCCCAGAGAAAAGATTCCAGGAGAGGTAGAATGTCGTTCCCCCGGTGACTCCTATGCTCAACAAAACAAGAATCATAGATCTCCCAAAAATAAATCCTAGCGAGTGGTTTTAAAAACACTCCTCTAATCTTATTTTTCGGTAAAAAAGCCAAAAAACTTGATGACTTGGTGCAGAGCACCCAAACCTAAGTTGCTCTCCCATTATAACACCTTGCGCTATGCACTTTAAAGGCCCCAACGAAATCTTAACAGTCTTTTTAGGTTAGTAATTTCAATAGGATAACTGCTGTCTAATTTTTAGTGGGTGTTGTTTCGATCGGGGAGTGGTAAAGTTAAGTCAAGAAGCTCTTTCACCTTGGAGGGGCTTCGGGCTATATGCCCCATGGAAGGGGGTGGTGTGATGTTAGGTTTACCAAATCACGAGGTGAGGTCGACATAATCAAGTTCGACCTCGCCTTTTTTTATTTCAAAGGCCCGACTGACTCATCATCAGTTGGGCCTTTGTTTTTTTTTTTTAAACAACGAATTGAGAGTGGAAAAAATTG
>VGSE01000050.1 GCA_016875135.1 Deltaproteobacteria bacterium | reverse complement strand
GAGCCGCTTAAACTTAAGCGGATAGTCCCATTTCCCATATTAAAAGTTCCAGGGTTGTAACCCGTGGCTCCAAGATTGTTAGAAGAGACACAAATATTGGTATTATTGGTTTGGGTTCCAAGGAGGTAGCTTAAATCTTGAAAAATAAAAGAACCGCTACCTACGAGATTTTGAATAACCGTTCCAGGTCCGGTGTAGTTCGTAAAAGATAGACCGAGGGTCAAAGAATTGGCGTTTGCCCATCCTCCACTTGAGTTCGATTGAAGTGAGCCAAAGAAGGGGCTTCCATTGGAATTTAATGGAACTCCGCCTGAAACGACCCCACAATTGGTTCCAGGAACGGTAGGGATGACTGGGGGAGGGGCCGGATTAGAGGGAGCCGGAGCCAGAGCCGGAGTCGGGGTGTTGGCGTTACCGCCTCCACCACACGCTGTAACTAAACAGAGACAAGTGTAGACAAAGGCATTGGCTAAATATCTTTTTGATGAATGAATGGGATTCATTGTACCTCCGGTAAAGTCGCAATGATTGAGTAAGAATTTGTAAAATTCCCTAATCGTTTGACCTGAGCATTGCTCGGATTCATGTAGTTACGGCAAGGGGTTACTAAATCGGGTGGTGCGTAATTGGGGCACTGATTAGGAGGAAAAGTATAGGTGCCCCACGGGTAAGTGATTGTGCAACCCGCTGAAACTTGGCGACAGGCTGTATCTCCAGATTGCCTTAAGCGATAATAAATCGCTCCAAAGAAAACTTCACTGACTACCGCTCCTTGGGCCCGAACGACCAAATCGTCATCGGCAAAGATAATGTCCAGGCTTCTTCCCTGGTTAGTGGTGACTTGAATTCCGGTTCCTGGGAATTCGTTCTCCCATCTGGCGCCCCAGAACCCCTGCTGATCTTCAAAAGATAAGAATAACTTTCCATGAATCGATTGAAGTCGTGTTGTGCTGGTCTGTAGACGCACTCTCGCGTCTCCAACGATAGGAAGAAAGACGTTGCCTGGTTGTCCACCGGATCCTGATATGTCGGCCAGTCCTGAATATTGAGTCCTATCCGCTAAATCAATGGGTACGCTAGCTCGGATATCTGGGCCGTAGGGGTCTTGTGCCGGTGGCGGCCCCGGATTCACGGGGGTTGTGGGTTGCTCGGGAATGACGGGCGAATTTGTACTAGATGATTTTGAACAACCTGCCAGGAATAAAGAAAGGATAACACCTAAATATAGAATATGCCGTTTCAACTTCTACTTCCTCCAAAAAACCACTTCAGCTACAACAGTTCGCACTACTGGCATTTTATAAGAGTGTTCGCCCTTAAGTTAAGGCAGATCACTCGTGCGCTGAAGCTCAGAGTGCAAGTCAAATACCAAGGCAAAATCCCTTTGAAATAACCTAAAAGCTCTTAAAAGAATGTGTATAAACTAGACAGTATTAGCTGTGGCCAAGATAGCATTTTATCTTATTCAGAAGAAAGAGTGCGGTGGTAGCTCCGATTCGAGTTCGCTGTAAAGTGAAAAAATAATAAACAGTAGAGGCAACTATTTAGGGATGGGTTTTTTAATTTAGCCCTCGCCGGATGTGGGTTTTGGTGGTAATTTACTACTGTTTTTTAACTCTATTTCGGGGGTGTTTATGACTTATATTGTGACTCAGCACTGCGTAGATTGTAAATACACGGATTGTGTTGCTGTTTGTCCTGTGGATGCGTTCCATGAAGGGGAAAGAATCCTTTACATTAATCCGGACACTTGTGTTAATTGCGATGCTTGCGTTCCTGCTTGCCCGGTTGAAGCAATCTATTCGGAAGAAAACCTTCCTAGTAAGTTTCAAGCCTATCTAGATATCAATAAAGATGGGGCTGCCGCCACCCCTGTGATTAATCAGAAGAAGGATCCGATGCCATCGGCCAAACCTCTGGACGAGCTAAAACAGTTAGATACTCAAGGGTTCGTTCCACCCAATTGGCCCTAAGTTTTGAATACGGCTAGACCGGATTTATTTTGAATATTAAACCCAACTTCTTTAAACAGAAGTTGGGTTTTTGTTTGTTAGGTTGTCCTCTCATGATCTCACAGCTTTTGTTGGATGAAATGGCTTGGTTTTCGATGATATTGTGCTCGCGGTGTTATTATGTATTAAGCGAATCAAATTTTATTTATTAGAGATCGGCACTTGCCATTTTAGGGCTGACAGGTGTCTGTGACTTAGTCAGTATACAATCGCAGTTCAGAATACTCGCATACTTCAAACCTAACGAGCTAAATCCAAAGTTCCATTCAGTTTTTATTAGTGAACTCTTACTTTGAAGAGTTGGCATTCGTTATGCTCTTACCAAACTTTATAACAAAGAGATCCATAAGAACCATGGGTCGCGAAGGTGAGGTTGTTTATGTGGCACGGAAAGTTCTTGAGTGGGCGAAAGTTCTCATTCCTTTTGATATTAAGTTTATGTATTTTAGTTTTGACTGAAGAAACGGCAGAGGCTAGGCGAGGACGGTTTTTTCGGCGTAGAGGACCTGCCTTTGGTCGCAGGTTTCGTCCGGCTCCTCGCAGGAGAATGGTTCGTGTTAATCGCGGAGTCAATCGTGGATTTAATCGCGGATTCAACAACCTAAACGGTTTCGATCGCTTGGCTTTGGCCAGAGAAGCGGTGGACCCTTTTTCAAGTTTGGCTCTAGATCCTAGTGGAGATCTCTCAAGATTGGCTGGGTTGAGCGGTTTAGGTTCTCAAGGTGGATTAAGAAGGATTGGAAGTAGTAATATTCTCGTTAATGCTCAAGGGCAATTTTTCGAAACAGGTGATACAGAAGAGTTAAGCACGGACCGTCCCTTGGTATTTAATGACGGAAAGATTTTAGGCGGAGCTATTGTTCCGTTGAGAAACGACACGCTCGAGCAAGTAAGACAGCTTAATGCGAGTGGAGCTTTTAGAGGCTTTGGTCGAAGGGGATTTTAGAGCAGTGGTGAAATTGCAGAGAACTGTCTAATTTTTAGGCAGTATTCCGGTAGTCGATTACTGGTTAGGAAAGAGCTTTAGTTAACGGAGGTTATCGAACCCACAACTGAATTATCGCGAATACGGCAGAAGGGCTTAAGTGGCCTGTAAACTGCATCTTTGTACACCACATCAAGTTGAATTTGGAGTGACTGCGAATTTGAAAGTAATTTGCGGAAAAGATATGAAGTCAAAACAGAGTGGAAATTATAAAATTTTATTGTTGCTGTTGGTCTTAAGCCAAACAACACCCTCTTATGGATTCATTTTTAGGGGCTTATTTGGGCGCAGATTGTTTCCTCAAAGACCCAGATTCGTTCAAAACCGTTTCATTCCCCAAAATCAGTTTGATTCTCAAAACAATTTAAGAAGAAATATAAATAACAATCAGATCAATGGAAATAATTTACAGGAGATTGCAGGTTTTTCCAATTTGCTTAGGAATGGAAACAATTTGATAGAAAGAAATTCACGAGGAGAGGTGAGACAGCTTTTTATCGATGGAGCCGGAAACCTTTTGGGTGCTTCGGAAGTTGATACGGTCCGACAAGCAAGAGAGTTCTTTTTGTTAAATCGCGATAATTTCAATGCTGGTCAAAGGCAATTGGTTGATAGGTTTCTTGTTCGTAATGGCGGAGCTTCGGATGGTAGATTTACCATTGATCTCAAAAACATTGTTTTAGATGAGGCAATCCCCAAAGGGCGAGAATTGGAAGCGGCTCTAGCCTCCCTTAACTTTTTGTTAAATACGATTCAGACTAACGTGAGACTCAAAATCCCTCCTGCGAGAGTAAAGCCGGATGGGACAGTGGACTTGGATTTGTCCCCTTTCTTTCGAGGAGAAGCCTTAGCTTTACTTAAAGCCGCTGACCCTACTTTTGCCTGTACTGGAAAACTTCGATTAGACCGGCTTATCACGTTTGCGATGAATCCTGATAATTACTACAAATTTATTAATGCTCCCAAAACTCGTGCAGAAGTTGCTGCTGCCATTGGAGTTGAAGAGGATAAGACAAGAACTTCCGGAAATAAGCTTCTTGTCGGCACCAATCGTGATGGTGAGTATGAATCTGGAGTGACAAAAAACTTAAGGGTAATTGAAGTTCAATCGAGTCAAAGAGTTCCTGGAAGCACCTGTTATCGAAGTTTAGATGTGATCGATCGAAACTCTCCTGGAGGGCAATCGGCCTCAAGAGATGTGAGACAAAAAGGGATTTTTTTTACTCATGATGCCGAAGAGTGGTTGTGTCTTGGTAGAAACGGGATGATGCAGGGATTTCTCTTTAATGCGGCTGGAAATTTATTAGGTAGAGCTCCGGCTGAAATAGCAACGGGTGCCTTAGGAACTGTTGGTCCTGCCATCACCGCAGTTACTGCTTGTTTGGACTGCCACGCAGGCGGATTTATCGCAGGTGGGCCGATTAAAGACGGGGGTGGAAGGAACTACACCGATAGATTGAATGACATTCCTCTTACCGGTACCGTTTTTAGAGATACTTTTGGAAGACAATTAACCCATAGAGATTTTTTCACCCAAAATGCAACTTACGTTCAAAGAGCGGCTAGAGACAGTGCTATTTTCCTTGAAGCTCAAAGAGCGACTGGATCTTTGTTTTCTGTGGACCGCCGAACCCCTTTTCCGCTACTCCCTAAAATGGTTAGAAAGTTTGATAAACCTCTTAAAGCTGCTGATATTGCTAAAACTCTGGGTGTCTCGGAAGCCGCAGCTCAGAAAATCATTCCTCCAGGAGAAACTGCCATCGATAGAAATAAGTTCGAATCTAATTTTTGTAATTTACGACAGGGGACTGTAGGAGCTATTGATGAAGATCGAAATAGAGAATTGTTTAGACGAGAAGTGACGCATTAAACCAACTTCATGGCTGCTTGAAGTTCTTAAAAAGCCCACTCAAAGGGAGCAGGTATCATTACTTCTTAAGGTTTTGATAATAATCGTGAAGCTCCAAATCAAACACCGGTATCAAACTTACTTGAGAGTCGTTTCTAAATTGAGACTGGCAGAGATAGCAACATCCCACCTCCCCGACTTTTCGGTACAGGCACCAATCTAAAATCGTGACGGCCACTAAAGAAAGCCCGTAGGTCCAGTAACTAAAAACAATTCCCATGGCCAAAAGGGCTATCCCTGTCTTTCGGTTAAAATCTTTCTGCCGATAAAGATGTTCGGCCCCACAGTGTGGGCATTGATTAAATCCAAAGTTCTCTTTGAATTCATCACTGGCTTGCGGAAGAAGATCCCGTTCGCATTTTTTGCAGTTGCGATTGCTAAAAGAGGGAAGCGAATATTCCTGGTAAGTTTTGCAGTGGGGGCAAAAGGTTGAAAAGTCCATTTACAACGGAATTCCAAAAAAAGCAGCTAGATAGAGACTTAAAATTTCACCTGTGATGATAAAAAGTACTGTGACATAGAGGATTCCAGTGGTCGATTGAGTTGAACGTATTTTTACCGTCCCCCAGATGGGATACGCCAAGGCTAGTGGGCCCAGAAGTCCCCAGCACCAACGCATTAGAATAAAAATCCCCGGGGAAGAACTTAAAAGGTATCGGTAGATTTCTCCTTCGCCTTTGCCTTGGAGAAGCATAATGACTCCGTATGTCCCGTAAATAAAACGAATAATGATGAGAACAACTAAGACAAGACAAACTCGTTTGAGTTCATTGATCGAAAGTTTGGGTTGGACCAAATACCAGTGGCCTAAGCATAGCGCATTCATGGAAAATCCTAAAGTAAGCGTCGCCATTCCTAGATTGAGGATGAGGGGAATATGTAGAGGATAGGGGTGTAGGGTTGTGATTTCAAGAACCAACGTGCCTAAAACGGAGAGAACTCCCAGGAAATAGGCGGCTAAAGGGGTTCGATTTCGTAATCCTACCGAAAAGGAAAAGAGAACGATAAAAGCTAAGGAAGCGGTTAACCAATATGTGGTTTCAGAATCTAAAAAGGATTTCCCTGCAAAAAGATAACTCGCCCATATGATAGCAGCGATTGCTAGTCCATGATAAAGGAAGTATCTTCGGCCCAGTTGGCTTTGTCTTAAGATACCAAAACTAATAAAAGTCCCGGAACTTAAGTAATAAAAAAAATCGAAAATAACCTGTCTGATACTCACAGTGGTTTCCTTTGGCACCTGTCTCTTTTCTGCCTTCGCCGTCGGCTAAAGTCAAATTTGACAGTTTAAAGGGCCAGCTTCTAAGATGAATCTATGATGAATGCTTTAGTTAATATCAATGGGATTATTTGTTCAGCCGAAGAGGCAAAAGTTTCAGTTTTTGATCGCGGATTTCTATTTGGCGATGGTGTTTACGAAACGGGTAAGTCGCTTAAGCGCTGTTGTCTCTTTCTCGAAGAGCATCTAGAGCGGCTAAGAAGGTCAGCTGGAAAGTTACAGATCCCATTTCCTCTTTCGGATGAGGAAATGACGGATGAGATTTATCGAACAGCAAAAGCCTTTGGAAAAGAGGATGCCTATTTTCGTGTCATTCTTTCTCGTGGGGTGGGCTTAGTTATGGGACTTGAGTCTTTAGAAGATTTAAAGCCTACGCTGGTTATCATTTTTCAGCCTTTATCTGAAAAACTAGATCGGATTAGAACTGAAGGTCTTAACATCATGACTTCAAATATTTTAAGAAATTCAGCTGCGGCACAAGATCCCAACATTAAGACCAGTAATTATTTAAATAGTCTGTTAGCGATTCAAGAAGTACGGGCTCGAGGCGGAGAAGACGCCATCATGAGAGATAATCAAGGAAATGTCGCCGAAGGTACGACCTTTAGCATTTTTGGAATCACTCCTGACAATTCTTTAATTACCCCTTCTCTTAAAGTGGGCATTCTGGATAGCATCACCCGGCGGCATGTTTTGGAATTGGGGAGGGGACTCCTCAAAGTAGAGGAGGGTTTTTTCCAGCTAGAACAATTTCAAGAATGCTCTGAGGTCTTTATTGCAAGTAGTGTGAGAGAAATCGTTCCGGTTAGAGAATGGGACTCTCACAAGTATGCTTTACCGGGGACTATGACTGAAAAACTTAAAATAGCCCTAAAAAATGAGATCAAATCATACCTAGAGACGCACCGTAAGTATTGAATAATACAGTTTAAAATATCAATCACCTAGATTGAGATTGGGTAATATGGTAGCTTTCATACCTGCACCCTTTGAATGGGTTTTTTAAGAGGTTCAAAACAGGTATTTCTTTCTCAGAACGAGAAAGTAGCTATTCGAGAGTGGCTATTTCAGTAAACTTTAAGATTGGCTCTTAAGTTTTTTTAATTCTTCGGTCAGAAGCGGAACAACTTCAAAAAGATCTCCCACAATTCCATAATCGGTTTTTTGGAAAATCGGAGCTTCCGGATCTTTATTAATAGCGACGATCACTTTTGAAGTTCTCATTCCAGCTAAATGCTGAATCGCTCCCGAAATCCCGCAAGCAATATAAAGTTTAGGACTGACTGTTTTGCCCGTTTGTCCTACTTGCATGTCGTGTGGAGCATAACCCGCATCGACCGCGGCTCGACTGGCCCCCACTGCGGCTCCTACGGTAGCAGCACAATCGTTTAAGATTTTAAAGTTGTCAGCACTCTTGAGGGAACGACCGCCCGAAATGATGATATCGGCTTCGGTGAGTTCCACTTTTTTTACTTGGGAAGCGACGGTGCTCATCACTTTAGCGCGAACCGTTCCGGGATTGGCAGCGACTTTTTCGACAGTTCCTGATTTATTGGCTTCTTGGGTCGCTAAGACATTAGGTCGTACCGAGAAAACAGCGGGACCTGTGGTGAAGTCCACTATTTTTGAGCATTTTCCAGCATAAATGGGTTTGCGAACGCTGACTCTCTCTCCCGAAAATTGAAAAGAAACACAGTCGGCTGCAATGCCGGCTCCGAATTTAGCAGCAAGTCTTGGAAGAAAATCCTTACCATGGGACGTGGCTCCGGTGATGATGACCGAAGGGTTTTGTCCAACTAAATAAGTGTGAAGAGCCTTCGCATACGCTTCCGTGGTATATTCATTAAGAACTTCATGCTCTAACACCACCACTTTGGCAGCACCATGTTTCACTAGGCTTTCTGTGACTTTGGCTAAATCCCCAAATCCAGGAACCACTGCGGTAGTAGTCACCCCTTGCCGATTGAGCTCGGATAGGATTTCCAGAGAAACCCGTTTGATATTTCCATCTTTTTGTTCTGCGATTAAGAAAACGTTTCCCATAAATGTCTCTTTCTTTAAAAAGTTGTGATTAGATAACTTTTGCTTCTTCTCTTAGTAGGCGAACCAATTCTTTCACTTGAGTTGGAATATCTCCGGAAAGTTTCTTTCCAGCAGCTCGCTCTGGAGGTAACTGATAATCGGAATCGATAGCCCGCGCTGTTTCAGCCCCCAGCCCTAAATCATTCAAAGTATAAGTTTTGATCTCCTTTTTCTTGGCTTTCATGATTCCGGGAAGGCTAGCGTATCTGGGGGTGTTGATTCCTTTATTGACGCCGATGACTGCAGGTAAGGAGGTCTCAATAATATTTTTTGCTCCGCTATCTGCTTCTTGTTCCAAAGTGGCTTTGGTTTTGTCAGCAGAGATATCGCATTTTACGATTACCGTGGCACTGGGATAGTCAAGAAGTTCTGCGACATAGGCAAAGGTAGCGGCTTGGTCGTCATCGATAGCCTGTTTTCCGGTGAAGATAATCTGTCCATTTTCTTTTTTGCAAACTTCCGCGAGAGCTTTTGAAACTAAGTAGGTATCGAGAGTCCCCTCTTCTTTCACATGAATAGCATTGTCGGCACCCATGGCTACTGCTGTTCTTAAAGCTTCTACGGTTCGGGCGGGCCCTACGGTGACGACCGTAACCGTTCCTTCTTTGAGTCTTTCTTTAGTTTTTAACCCTTCTTCAATCGCAAATTCGTCATAGGGATTAATGACCCATTTGATGTCATTGGTTTCGATACCTTTTTTATCAGCGGTAATTCTTACTTTCGTTTCGGTGTCCGGAACCTGTTTAATCAATACGATAATAGTCATAAGTTTTTTCCTTTAACTTTACATTAGTCCTTTAATAAGTGGCGAGCGATCACAATGCGTTGGATTTGACTGGTCCCCTCGTAAATTTGGACCAGTTTTACATCTCTCATGATCTTTTCGACAGGATACTCTTTGGTATACCCATAACCACCGTAAATTTGGACTGCATCCGTGGCTACTTCCATAGCCATGTCGGCCGCATGTCTTTTGGCTAAAGCTGAGAAATACCCTCCTTGTTCAATTTGGCCATTGTCGATAAGCCAGCCAGAGTTGTAACAAAGAAGTCTTGCACTTTCGATTTTGACGGCCATATCGGCCAACATAAATTGAATAGCCTGAAAATTGGCGATCGGTTGCCCGAATTGTTTGCGTTCTTTAGCGTAGTTTTTTGAGTAAGTCATAGCAGCTCGAGCAGCTCCCACCGCTCCAGCGGCTATCGGAGTTCGAGTTCTGTCTAAAGTCCGCATAGCGATTTTAAATCCCTCTCCTATTTTTCCGATGAGATTCTTTTTAGGCACTTTAACGTTGTCAAAGTTCATAGCCCGAGTGTCGGAGCAGCGCTGCCCCAATTTGTTCTCGTGTTTCCCGAACGAAATCCCGGGAAGGTTAGCCGGGACGGCCAAACAGATAATACCTTTAGTTTTGAGTTCTTTGTTCGTTGTACAGAACACCGTGAGGAGATCGGCATGACCGGCATTGGTGATCCACATTTTGGATCCGTTGAGAATAAAATGGTCGCCCTCTTCGGTTGCCATTGTAGATAAAGAACCCGCATCCGATCCGGCTCCGGGTTCGGTTAAACAGAATGAACAAAGTTTAGGAGAGCTTAAGAAAGGAACTGCGAACTCCTCGATTTGGGCATCGGTGCCCCCGAGAATAATCGGATATAGCCCTAAAGTATTTACGGCAATGCTTGTAGTTATGCCTAAACATCCGGCCCCCATCTCTTCGTTGATAATGACGTCACTTAAAACACCTAGACCCATTCCACCGAACTTTTCAGGAATGTTGATATTCATCAAGCCCGCTTCCCAAGCTTTGTTGATGATTTCTCGAGGGAACTCTCCCGTTTCATCATATTTGGCTGCGTTGGGAATGATCTCCTGCTGAACAAATTTTCTAACCATGTCTCTTAAGGCTGTTTGCTCGTCGCTAAGGGAAAAGTTAAGCATGATTGGAGCTCCTGGGTTAAGATTTTTGCCCTTAGAAAATATGCGCAAAAGTAGCGCTTTTCAATAGATTTTCGCTCCCCATAGGCGACTTCTTCGTGATACTAATAAGTACGTAACGTTATCCTTAAGAACTAGGGGATATTTGTGCCAACAACCAATCTTGCAACGGACCGAACAGGATTTCTTATTATATTTGATGGATTTGGGATTAATCCTAAAAAGGATTTTAATGCGGTTGAAGGGGCTCAGATGCTCAATTATCGAAGACTTTTGACGCAGTACCCGCATACTCAGCTAGAGGCGTCGGAGCAAAATGTAGGGTTGCCTAAAGGGTTCATGGGAAATTCCGAAGTCGGTCATTTGAACTTAGGAGCAGGTCGAATTGTTTATCAGGACTTTTCCTTAATTAGCAAAGCCATTGAGGAAGGGAGTTTTTTTAAGAACTCAGCGCTCAATGGACTTGCCAGTAAAATGTTAGAGTCCGGGCGAAAGGCTGTACTGCATTTGATGGGGTTGGTCTCGGACGGAGGGGTTCACAGTCATATAAGCCATCTTTTCGCTCTTCTTCAATGGGCCAAACTGAAAGGTTTAAGAGAAGTTCAAATCCATGTTTTCACCGATGGTCGAGACACGTCTCCGACGAGCGCTAAGAAATTTGTGACCGAGCTAGAATCCTTTTGCCGAGACCTGGGAGTCGGAAAAATCGCAACTGTGTCGGGTCGTTTCTTTTCCATGGATAGAGACTCGCGGTGGGAACGAACGGAAAAAGCTTTTAAGGCGATAGCTCAAGGTGAAGCGGAACAGGTTTTTGAAAGAGCAAGTCAATATGTGGAGGCCCAGTATCAGCAGGGAAATTCCGACGAGTTTATTTCTCCTGCCATAGGTAAGGTCTATCAGGGCATCCAAGATGGAGATGGGGTTATCTTTTTTAATTTTAGGGCGGATAGGGCTAGGCAGATCACTCGAGCACTTACACAAGCTGATTTTAACTATTTTCAAAGAAAGCAATTTCCAAGTCTCTCGGACTTTGTGTGTCTGACTCCCTACGATCCTTCTTTTAAATTACCGACAGCCTTTGAAAAGTCCAAAGTCCCCCAAACATTGGGTGAATTTGTTTCCAGTAAAGGGTGGAAGCAATTAAGAATTGCCGAAACTGAGAAGTACGCTCATGTCACCTATTTTTTTAATGGGGGAGAGGAAATGGCATTCCCGGGCGAACATCGAATTTTAGTTCCTTCTCCTCGAGAAGTGAAAACCTACGATCTTAAGCCTGAAATGAGCGCAGCCGTAGTTACTGAAAAACTCTTATCGGAGATTTCGACGCAAAGTTATAGGCTTGTCGTCGTTAATTTCGCCAATCCTGATATGGTAGGCCACACGGGTAATTATGCAGCTGCAGTGAAATCTTTAGAGGCTTTGGATTCTTGTTTGGGGAAAATCTTAGATTGGATCGAGTCTCATCAGGCTTTTGCTATCCTAACTGCGGATCACGGAAATTGTGAAATGATGCAAGATGAATCTGGCCTTCCCATGACCGCCCATACTTTGCTACCTGTCCCTATGATATTGATTGATCCCTTGCGAAAATCGATTCGGCTTAAAAAGACTGGAAAATTATGCGATGTAGCACCCACTTTGCTAGCCCTATGGGGAGAACAACCTCCCAATTTAATGACCGGCAGCAGCATGATTGAGTCATTCCGATAGATTCCCGCACGCTCGTTAGGTATAATTATTAAGGTCCCCTCTATTCTTTTTTTGCGTAATGCAACCCAAGTATCTAACAAAGGTTTTCATCACTTATGTCGGCTGCCGGAAATAAACTAGGCCAACTTCTATTAAAGCAAGGGCTTATCAAGCAAGAGGCCCTTGATAAGGCTTTGGACCATCAAGAGAAGAATAAGACCCGTTTGGGAAACTCTTTAGTCAGCTTGGGCCACATTAATGAGAAAGTGCTTGCTACTTTTTTGAGTAAACAATTTGGAATTCCTGCAATCTCTTTAGATGGGGTTTCGGTCAAAGCTGAAGTCGCCAAACTGATTCCAAGATCACTTTGTGAAAAACACCACATGGTGCCCCTTTCTGTGGAAAATAATAAAATTTTGGTGGCGGTAGCCGATCCTTCAAATCTCACAGTCTCAGATGACATTCGTTTCCTATGCAATATGGACCCCCAAATCTATCTTGCGACCGAAGGTGCAATAGGCAAACTGATAGCTAGGACTTACGATGCCTTAGGCAACTCTCTCCAAGATGAATTAGAGAAAATGACCCAAAAAGGCCAGAGCGATGAGAGTGGAGTTACAGTTGAAGCTAAAGCGAAGCCTGAATCTGGTGTTTCAATTGAGAATGATAACGAAGGGGATAAACCGGTCATCCGACTCATCAATAAGCTGTTTGTGGAAGCTGTCCGACGCAAATCGAGTGATATTCACATAGAACCTTTTGAAAATTACTCCCGTATCCGTTTAAGAATTGATGGCTCTTTATACGAAGTGATGCGCCTGCCTCCCCAGTTTAAAGCTTCAACTCCAGCTAGGATCAAAGTGATGTCGGAGCTTGATATTTCGGAGAAAAGATTACCACAAGATGGTCGTCTCGCCCTTAAGACTAAAACGGGAAAATTGGATGTTCGGGTTTCGGTCCTTCCAACCATGTTTGGGGAGAAGGTCGTCATGCGTCTATTATCTCAGAGCACTAAAACTCCCGATCTCTCTCAAAGCGGATTTGAAGAGCAGCAGCTCCAGGCTTTTAGAAAAGCCGCATTGCAACCCTATGGAATGGTTTTAGTTACCGGTCCTACAGGAAGCGGAAAATCGACGACTCTTTATGGTGTATTATCCGAGTTGAACCAGCCCGATGTTAATATCTCGACGGTTGAAGATCCGGTGGAATATAACATGGCCGGGATTAATCAAACGCAGATGAAAGAAGCTATTGGGATGAACTTTGCTGCAGCTTTGAGGTCTTTATTAAGACAGGATCCCGATATCATCATGGTGGGGGAGATTAGAGATCATGAAACGGCTGAAATTGCAATTAAAGCCTCCCTTACCGGGCACATGGTTTTTTCCACTCTACATACCAATGATGCTCCGGGAACCATTAGTCGACTTCTCCATATGGGGCTAGAACCTTTTCTGATTACGGCTGCTTTAACTTTAGTCGAAGCTCAGCGATTAATTCGAGTGAATTGCCCTCATTGCTCGGAACCGGATCCTCGAGTGACTGAGAAAGAATTATTGAGTGCCGAAGTTCCTCAGGAGTGGATAGGAAAATTTACAGCCCTAAGGGGAAAAGGCTGTGAAGAGTGCGGCAATACGGGTTACATCGGCCGTCGAGGTATTTATGAAGTCATGCCTATGACTGAAAATTTAAGAAACCTGATTATTAAGGGGGCAAATACCGACACTTTGAAAGAGGCTGCTATTGCTGAGGGATTAATTACCCTAAGACAAGGCGCGTTATTGAAGCTTTTTCGAGGGGAAACAACTCTTGAAGAGGTATTAAACAACTCTCGACCGGATGGAGACCTAATCAAAAAATGATCACTCTACCTCAATTACTAAAAGCGATGATTGATAATAAAGCCTCTGATCTGCATATTTCAGCAGGTTCTGCGCCTGGATTTCGGGTTCTAGGATCAATTAATCGCGCTAAAGTTCAGCCTCTGACCGGTGGTGAAACAAAGGAACTCTGCTATTCAGTTTTAACAGAAACCCAAAAAGCCATATTGGAAGAGAAGCGACAGATCGATTTGTCTTTTGGGATTAGAAATCTAGCAAGATTTAGAGCGAATATTTTTTATCAAAGAGGAACGATATCAGGAGCTTTCAGGCATATTCCGTTTGAAATTCCGAAATTAGGAATCTTGGGATTTCCGCCTTCCGTTATTAACCTCATTAAGCGTCCTAAGGGTTTAATTCTTATAACTGGAGCTACCGGAAGCGGAAAATCGACGACCTTAGCGTCATTGATAAACGAACTCAATGAAACTGAGAAATTACATATCGTTACTATTGAAGATCCGATTGAGTACATTCATTCCCACTCAAAATCTATTATCAATCAAAGAGAGATTGGAGTGGATGCTCTTAGTTATCCTGATGCCGTTAGGTCAGCGCTGCGTGAAGACCCTGATGTAGTTCTCATTGGGGAAATGAGAGATCAAGAGACGATTGAGACAGCTTTGAGTTTGGCTGAAACTGGGCATTTGGTGCTGAGCACTTTACATACGAATGGGGCTTATCAGACTATTAGTCGGATTGTGCAAGCTTTTCCCCACGAAAACCAAGAGAGAATTAAAGCGCAGCTCTCGATGGTGCTTGAGGGGATATTGTCTCAAGTCCTCTTAGAAAAGGCGGACAAAAACGGTAGGGTCTTAGCTATTGAGTTGCTGCTTCCAAATTATTCGATCCGAAACTTGATCCGAGAAAATAAGATTCACCAAATTGCTTCAGCTATGCGGGTTGGGCAAGAAATGACTGGGATGATAACGATGAATCAAAGCCTGGCGAATTTGGTGGAACGTAGAATAATTTCCTTGAATATTGCTATGGAAGCCAGTCCTGAACCTGAAGAGCTTATTAAAATGGTCTCAATAACCGAAAGAAAAGCGGGCTAATAAAATATGAGGTTCAACTATAAAGGAAAATCTAGAGCCAGAGAAGCTGTTGCGGGTGTTCTTGAGGCTCAAGATGAATTCGAAGCCAGAGTTAAGTTGCGGGCCATGCAGATCCGGCCGGAAGTTTTGACTCCAGAAAGGAAGAACCTTTTTTCATTAAAGCTAAACTTTTCAATGGGAAGTCCTGTAAAGTTAAAGCAGCTTATTATTTTTACTCGTCAATTCTCATCCTTGATTGATTCGGGTGTTTCGATTGTTCAAGCCCTAGATCTATTGGCACAACAAGAGACCAATAAAGCTTTTAAGAAAATATTAATTGAAATAAAAACCACCATTGAATCAGGGGGAACTTTATCGAATGGAGTTTCTAAATATCCCAATGTTTTTAATGAGTTTTTTGTGCGAGTGATCGAGGCCGGGGAGATGTCGGGAACTTTAGATCAGTCATTGAAAAGTATTGGGATTCAGTTGGAAAAGCTGGCAAAACTAAAGTCTAAAGTCATTAAAGCTCTTACTTATCCGGCATTAACGCTAGTTGCCTCTATCGGTGCTGTGATTTTTTTGCTGATTAAAGTGATTCCAGAAATATCAAAACTCTACGGATCTAATAAGCTGCCCGATATTACTGTGGCTGTTCTGAATTTCTCCAAGGGTTTTCAGGAAAATCTGAGTCTGATTTTCGGAGCAATCATTGTTGTTCCTTTAGCGATGATAGCCCTTTATAAAGTTTCGAAATTTAGAGAATTTTGGGACCCTATTGTTTTAAGAATTCCACTTTTTGGTGCCTTAGCTATGAGGGCCGCAGTTGCCAGATTTTCTCGTACATTGAGCACATTAGTGTCA